>NZ_JAGGPD010000132.1 GCF_018613995.1 Microbacterium sp. ISL-103
GTCGGGGTACTCGGAGGAGCGTTTTCGGCAGCGCATCCGTCTCGTGATGTCTGATCGCGTTCTGCAGAAGGCGTACTGGCAGTCGCACGTGTCGCGGCGGCGGGTACCGCTGGTGAACGCGCTACGCTCAGGCATCGCTCGCGGTGAGCTGCGTGCGGACATCGATGTCGAGGCGTGCTTCGACGCGATCGCCGGCACCGCGTACTACCAGATCGTCGTGCGCGGCGACCGGATGGACGACCCCGCTGTGGCGGCACGGCTGCGTGCTGCTGTCGACGTGATCTGGCGGGGGATGGTGGCCTGAGCCGGCATCCGCTGACCAGGCATCGGAACGAGGCATCCGCCGCCCGGCTCCGGTGTGGGGCATCAGCCCTCAGGTACACATGCATGCTCAGATCACGGATGCAGGCCGAGAACCCCAGATCCGGCCTGCACCTGTGATGTGGGCATGCAGGTGTGCGATGTCGAGTGACTATTCGAGCCACTCCGTGATGAACCTGTCGCTCGAATGGATGTGGGTCGCCTCATACGTGCCGCCGTCGAGCACCTCGAAACGGTGGTCGACGAGCTCCGGCACGACCAGAACCTGACCGCCGGATCCCACGACCTGTTCGTCGCCCACGGTGAAGAGCGCGCGCCCGCGGTGGATCACGAAGGTCTCGACGTACGGATGCCGGTGCAGACGCGGCCCGCTGCCGACCGCCGAGGTGAACTCGCGGATGATGCTCACCGGCGAGCCGATCAGATAGCCCTCGATGTTCGCGTCCAGGGCCACGTCGATGGGTGCGATGGTCATGATGCCTCCTTGCTCGCCGAGGCTACCGACGTGCGCCCGTGCACGGAAGAGGCGCTCGCGATGCGGGGTGAGCCCCTCGGGCATGCGTTCGTGTGGCACCGCGCGGAGCGAAGGAGAACTCACGTACCGAAGGAGCAATCCTCGGATGGACTCCTTCGATGCGCGAGTTCTCCTTCAGAGCGAGTTCTCCTTCAGAGCGAGAGTGCCGTCAGCGCGCGTCGGGCGTCTCCGGACTCGGCACGACCTGAACCGTGTCTGTCCGCACACCGGGGTGGTCGCGCTCGAGCGCGGCACCTTCCATGTCGACGTTCGGGAGGATGCGGTCGAGCCACCGCGGCAGCCACCACGCCGAGCGACCGAGCAGGTGCATGAGCGCCGGCATGAGCAGCATCCGCACGACGAAGGCGTCGAGCATCACACCGAAGGCCAGGCCGAAGCCGATCGATCGGATGATGGTCGACTCCGAGAAGATGAACCCGCCGAACACCGAGACCATGATGAGGGCTGCGGCGATGACGACCGATCGCCCTGCCCGGAAGCCCTGCGCGACGGCATCCCTCGCCGAAGCTCCGTGCACGTACGCCTCGCGCATTCCCGAGGCGAGGAACAGCTGGTAGTCCATCGCGAGCCCGAACAGGATGCCGACCAGGATCACCGGCAGGAAGCTCAGAATCGGCCCCGGGCTGTCCAACCCGATGAGGTCGGCGCCCCAGCCCCACTGGAACACGGCGACGATCAGGCCGTAGGTCGCGAAGAGCGACAGCACGAAGCCTCCGGTGGCGATGATCGGCACGAGCAGTGAGCGGAACACGACGATCATGATGAGCAGCGAGAGCCCGACGACGACCACGAGGTAGAGCGGCAGGACGCCGGCGAGAGCCTCGGAGATGTCGATGTTGGTCGCAGCCTGACCGGCGACGCCGAGCGTGATGCCGCCGTCGAGCTGCGGCAGGGCGCGGATGTCCTGCACGAGCTTCTCGGTCGACGCGCTGTTCGGCCCCTCGGCGGGAAGAACCTGGAACGCGAGCAGCGTGTTGTCGTCGGAGTTCGCGATCGGGGCGACTCCCACGACGTCGTCCTGGTCGGCGAGGGTCTGTGCGATCTCGACCTGGGTGGCCAGCAGGTCGTCGTCGCTCACCGCGTCGTCGAGGGTCGCGGTGACGAGCAGCGGACCGTTCGCGCCTTCGCCGAACTGCTCGTCGACGATGTGGAACGCGCGGTAGCTGGTCGAGTCCGACGGCTCGCTCGCACCGTCGGGCAGACCGAGGCGCATCGACATCGACGGGATCGCGACGATCAGCAGCGCGATGACGCTGACCACCACGGTGACGATCGCGCGGAGCGTCGACATCTGCTTCACGGGCTTGCCCGCAGCGTGGGGCTGCCCGATCGTGGCGCGTGCCTTGCCACTGAGCAGCCGCGTGCCGACGAGTCCGAGGATCGCGGGGGCGAGCGTGATCGCGACGAGCACGGCGACGGCGACGCACACCGCGCCGACAGTGCCCATGAGTCCGAGGAACGGCACTCCCGTCACGTTGAGCGCGAGCAGCGCGACGATGACCGTGGTGCCCGCGAACACGACAGCGGTTCCCGAGGTGCCGGTCGCGAGGCCGATGGACTCCCGCACCGGAACACCGTTGAGCAACTGCTTGCGGTGTCGGTTGACGATGAAGAGCGAGTAGTCGATGCCGACCGCGAGGCCGAGCATCACACCCAGCACCGGGGTGACGGAGGCAATGTCGACGACGCCCGAGAAGGCGAGGGATGCGGTCACGCCGACACCCACGCCGACGACAGCCGTGACGATCGGCAGCGCAGCGCCGATGAGGGATCCGAGCATCACGATCAGCACGACGGCCGCGAAAGCGAGACCGATGGCCTCGCCGACGCCGAAGATCTCGGGCACGCCCTGCGCGATGTCGGTGCCGAAGTCGACCTCG
>NZ_JAGGPD010000133.1 GCF_018613995.1 Microbacterium sp. ISL-103
GCCGATGATCACGGCGATGAAGTTCACGCCCTCGACGAGTTCGAGCACCCCGAACGTGAATCGCTGATCCGCCGTGGCGGCGTAGGTTCCGACGGTGCCGAGCATGAGGCCGAAGAGACCGGCGAGGATGCCCTTGAGCATCGACTTCGACGAGATGCCGATCATGATCGAGATGCCGAAGATGACCAGCGCGAACAGCTCGGGCGACTTGAAGTAGTCGCGGGCGAAGCTGGCGATCGGCACGGCGGCGACCGCGAAGAGCACGAGCGAGGCGAGGATGCCGACGGCCGAGACGATCGCCGAGATCGTGAGCGCGAGACCTGCCCGCCCCTGTTTCGCCATCGGATAGCCGTCGAGAGTCGTCGCGATCGAGGCGGGTGTGCCCGGCGTGTTGATGAGGATCGACGGCACCCGGTCGCCGAAGTTGGCTGCGACGTAGATCGTCAGCAGCACGGCGAGGCCCTGCACGGGCTCGAGGGTCAGCGTGAAACCGGCGGCGAGCGCGACCGCCATGGTCGCGGTGATGCCGGGGAAGGCTCCGACCATGAAGCCGAGCAGGAGCCCGACGAGCATGTAGAGCAGGATCGAGATGTCGAGGAGCGAGTTCAGCCCCTCCATGAGCGCGTTCACAGGGGAATCCTCAGGAGCATCCCGAACACGACGTAGACGAACGCCGTGACGGAGACCGAGTAGATGATCAGGCTCAGCCAGCGGCGGTGGCCGTAGAGGAGCATGAGGGTCGCCATCAGCAGGGCGGCGGCAATCGGGAAGACCTCGATGCGGTAGCCGAAGAGGATGACGGATCCCAGCGACCACACCGCGATGAAGGCGCCGGTGATCACGAGGGTGAGGATGACGCGGGTCGTGCCGCCGGGCTGGATGCGCTCGAGATCCTCGCGCCCCGGGGCCGGACGCGTGATCGCCATCGCCAGGACGGCGATCGAGACGACGACGGCCGTGACCGCGATGACCATGGGCCAGAAGCGCGCGTCGATCTGTCCGGGGAGGGCTTCGCGGCGCAGCGGGATCTGAGTCGCCAGGAAGAGGTACCCGGCACTGAATGCGAGGGCGACGACCCCGAAGGCGATCTCGAGCGGTCGTGACGCGGGGGCGCCCTGGTGGTCGTCGTGCTCGACCGACGGTGTGGCATCGGCGTGGGACATGGTGCTCCTTCCCTGATCTGGGTGGCGGCGTCGGGTGGCGGCGTCCGGGTGGCGGCGGGGATGCTGCGGGGCCGGCGACGACGCCGGCCCCGCATTCCGAGCCGATCAGCCCAGGAGGTCCTTGAACAGATCGAACTGCTCGTCGACGAACGTCGTCCATTCGGCCGAGTCGCGGTAGACCACGAGGTTGCCCGCGTCCTTCTGGAACTGCTGGTAGGTGTCGGACTCGACGGCCTCCTTGACGGCGGCCTCGAGCTCGCTCTTGACGTCGTCCGGCAGACCCTTGGGGGCGTAGATGCCGCCCCATCCGCCGAAGACCACGTCTTCGCCGATCGACTCGTCGACTGTCGGCACGTCCTCGGCGTCGGGGTGGCGCTCGTCGTTCATGACGGCGAGGATGCGCACGGCCTCGCCCTGGGCGAGCG
>NZ_JAGGPD010000134.1 GCF_018613995.1 Microbacterium sp. ISL-103
ACGGGGGCACCGGAAAAGCGGCGCGCAGCTGGGAGGCGTACGACGCGAGCGTCCGAACCCTCGACGAGCTCGAGCCCGACGAGACCCTGCTCGTGCAGTCGGGCAAACCGGTCGGGGTCTTCCGCACACATGAGTGGGCACCGCGCGTGCTCATCGCGAACTCGAACCTCGTGGGCGACTGGGCGAACTGGCCCGAGTTCCGTCGTCTCGAAGAGCTGGGCCGCATCATGTACGGCCAGATGACCGGCGGGTCGGGGATCTACATCGGCACCCAGGGCATTCTGCAGGGAACCTACGAGACCTTCTCGGCCGTCGCCCGATCCCTCGGGCGGGACTCGCTCAAGGGAACGCTGACTCTCACCGGCGGCGCCGGCGGCATGGGCGGCGCGCAGCCGCTGGCCGTCACGCGCAACGACGGCGCCGTGCTGATCGTCGACGTCGACGAGTCGCGCCTCGCACGACGCGTCGAGCACGGTTACCTCGACGAGTACACGACCGACCTCGACGCCGCCATCGCGCGGGTCGTCGCAGCGAAAGAAGAGGGCGAGGCTCTGTCGGTGGGCGTCGTCGGCAATGCCGCCGAGGTCTTCCCCGAGCTGCTGCGCCGGGGCGTGCCGATCGACATCGTCACCGACCAGACCAGCGCGCACGATCCGCTCGCCTACCTGCCCGTGGGCATCTCGGTCGCCGACTGGAAGGCCGAGGCCGAGCGGGATGCCGAGGAGTTCACTCGCCGTTCCCGCGAGTCGATGGCGCAGCAGGTGGCCGCGATGGTGGCGTTCCAGGATGCAGGGGCTGCGGTCTTCGACTACGGCAACTCGATCCGCGCCGAGGCGCAGCTGGGCGGATTCGACCGCGCGTTCGAATTCCCCGGGTTCGTACCGGCCTACATCCGCCCGCAGTTCGAAGAGGGCCGCGGGCCCTTCCGCTGGGCCGCGCTCTCGGGCGACCCCGAAGACATCTACAAGACCGACCGCGCGATCGCCGAGCTCTTCCCCGAAGACAGGGCTCTGCACCGCTGGCTCGAGAAGGCGGGAGAGAAGGTGCACTTCGAGGGGCTGCCCGCCCGCATCTGCTGGCTCGGGTACAAGGAGCGCCACCTCGCCGGCCTCAAGTTCAACGAGATGGTCGCCTCGGGCGAACTGGCTGCCCCGATCGTGATCGGCCGCGATCACCTCGACTCGGGTTCGGTCGCCTCCCCCTACCGCGAGACCGAGGCCATGAAAGACGGCTCCGACGCCATCGCCGACTGGCCCCTGCTGAACGCGCTGCTCAACACGGCATCCGGGGCCTCGTGGGTGTCGCTGCACCACGGCGGCGGGGTCGGAATCGGACGCTCGATCCATGCGGGCCAGGTCACGGTCGCCGACGGCACGGCGCTCGCCGCCGAGAAGCTCGAGCGCGTGCTCACCAATGATCCCGGCACCGGCGTGATGCGTCACGTCGACGCCGGATACGAGCACGCTCGCGACATCGCCCGCGAGCGCGGCCTGAAGGTGCCGATGCTGTGAGCACCTCGCTGATCACGAACATCGGAGAGCTGACGACGAACGTCGGTTCGCCGGAGGGCGACCGCTCCGGCACGATGCACGACGCCGCCGTGCTCATCGACGGCGGGCGGATCGCCTGGGTCGGATCCGTCGCCGATGCACCGGATCATGCTCCCGATGCCGACGAGATCATCGACGCGGGTGGTCGCGCGGTCATCCCCGGGTTCGTCGACAGTCACAGCCACCTCGTGTTCGGCGGGGATCGCGCCGCGGAGTTCGAGGCGCGGATGGCGGGGCAGAAGTACGCGGCCGGCGGCATCCGCTCGACCGTGGCCGCGACGCGAGCGGCGAGCGACGACGAGCTGCGCACGCGCCTGCGCGGATTCATCGACGAGATGCTCGCGCAGGGCACCACGACGGTCGAGATCAAGAGCGGGTACGGGCTGAGCGTCGCGGATGAAGAGCGCCTCGTGCGGCTCGCCGCCGAGGTCACACCCGAGGTCACGTTCCTCGGTGCGCATGTGGTGCCGGCCGAGTACGCCGACCGTGCCGACGAGTACGTCGACCTGGTCACCGGGGCGATGCTCGACGCGTGTGCTCCGTATGCGAAGTGGATCGACGTGTTCTGCGAGACCGGGGCGTTCTCGGTCGACCAGTCGCGGCGGGTGCTCGAGGCCGGCATCGCGAGGGGCCTGGCGCCCCGTGTGCACGCGAGTCAGCTGGGCCCCGGCGACGGGGTGCGTCTCGCGGTCGAGCTCGGTGCGGCATCGATAGACCACGGAACCTACCTGACGGATGCTGATGTCGAGGCGCTCGCCGCCTCCGACACCGTGCTCACGCTGCTGCCGGGAGTGGAGTTCTCGACCCGGCAGCCGTACCCCGACGCGCGCCGACTCATCGACGCGGGGGTCACGGTGGCGCTCGCCTGCGACACGAACCCGGGATCCAGCTTCACGTCATCCATGCCGTTCTGCATCGCGATCGCCGTGCGCGACATGGGCATGACGCCTGCCGAGGCGGTGTGGGCGGCGACGGCCGGGGGAGCCCTGGCCCTGCGCCGCGACGACGTCGGTGCGATCACGCCCGGAGCACGGGCCGACCTCGTGCTGTTGAAGGCCCCCACGCGCATCCATCTCGCGTATCGACCGGGAGTGCCGCTCGTCGAACGGGTGTGGAAAGACGGCGTCGCGGTCTTCGCGGCGTCCGGAACGGCACCCGGAACGGCACCCGGATCGGCCACGGGAACGGATGATCATGGCTCTCTCTCACGATGACCTCTGGCCGCGCGCGGGGTCTTGGCCCGCGTTCCGCGCGGGCGACGATGCGGATGCGGTGCTGCTCGGCGGTCCGACCCGGCGCACGTCGCTCTCGCCGACCGGCGCCCATGCGACGCCCGCCGCGATCCGAGATGCGCCCACGCGCTACAGCCCGACGCTGATGGGCCCGCCGGTCGTCGACCTCGCTGAGGTGCTGCGCGTGCTCGACGCCGGTGACGTCGTCGAGCCCGACGGCGATGACGGCATCGCCACGACCGTGGCCCGGGTGCACGAGCTCGCCGACACCACGCGCCTCGTCGTCGCTCTCGGCGGCGACAATGCCCTGACCTACCCGGTCGCGCGCGGCGCCGGAGCCACCGGGCTGATCACGATCGATGCCCACTTCGACCTGCGCGACGGGGTGTCGAACGGCTCGCCCGTGCGGCGGCTGATCGAGGATGCGCCCGACGGCGAGCGCATCGACCCCTCGAGGATCGTCCAGATCGGCATCGCGGACTTCGCGAACTCCGCGGCCTACGCCGCACGGGCTGCCGAGTGGGGCATCCGGGTGATCACCATCGACGAGGTCCGTCGCCGCGGCATCGACGATGTCGTCGCCGAGGCGACCCGAATCGCGGGAGCGGGTGCCGCAGCCCGCATCCACCTCGATGTCGACGTCGATGCGGCCGACCGTGCCGCGGCGCCCGGCTGCCCGGCATCCGTTCCCGGCGGGTTCGCCGCGGGGGAACTGCGCGCACTCGTCCGGTCGATCGTCGCGGATCCGCGCGTCGTGAGTGCCGACATCGCCGAGGTCGACGCGAGCGCCGACACCGATGACATGCGCACTGTCAGGCTCGCGGCGCTCTGCGTGCTCGAGATGCTCGCGGCACTCGCCACCCGCTGACGCCCGGAACGGAAGCTCTACCCGGAGGGGAAGCGGGGATCGCGCGCGTAGTCCTGTCTGCGAAGGTCGAGCGCCGCCGCAACCTGTTCGGGCGCATCGTCGCCGACGAGCACTCGAAGACGCCGGTCGTCGGCGACGGCGACGTGCGCGAGGATGGCGGCTGCAGCATCCGCCGGTGTCGTGCCGCCGCTCGAGTCGCCCTCGGGCCACGGAACCTCGGCTGTGCCGAACAACTCGGTGCGCTGATCGTCGTAGCAGGCGGAGGGGGCGCTGAACCGCATGCTCGAGCCTGCCCACTCGGTATCGAGCGCGCCCGGTTCGATCAGAGAGACGCGGATGCCGAATCTGCGGACCTCCGCGGCCATGGCCTCGCTGAACGCCTCCAGCCCCCACTTCGTGGAGTTGTAGAGTCCGAGCATCGGCATCGTGCCGACCGCCCCGACCGTGGAGATCTGCACGATGTGCCCGCCACCCTGACCGCGCATGATCGGGATGACTGCCTGGCTGAGCCAGAGCGGACCGAGCAGATTCGTGTCGATGATCGCACGGACGTCTTCTTCTGACGCCTCCTCGACGGCGCCGATCAGCCCGTAGCCCGCATTGTTCACGAGCACATCGATCCGCCCGAGAGACTCGGCGGCGCGCTCGACGGTCCGTCGTGCCGCCTCGCGGTCCCGGACGTCGAGGTGCATGACCGACAGGCGGTCGTGCTCGGGCAGAGCGTGCTCGCCCCGGACTGTTGCGACGACCATGTGCCCTGCTTCTAGTGCGGCATCGGTGAGTGTTCGTCCGAGGCCCCGGTTCGCTCCGGTGATCATCCATGTCTGCGATGAGGTCATGAGGCGATGGTACTTCTCACGCGAGCAGTGACGTGGGTGCGCAGAGACAGGGGGCGTCAGACCCCGGGAATCAGCAGGTGGGCGATCGTGAAGATCGCAAGACCCGCCAGCGCGCCGACGAACGTGCCGTTCAGGCGGATGTACTGCAGATCGCGACCGACCATGAGCTCGATCTTCTCGGTGGTCTCGACCGGGTCCCAGCGCTCGACGGTGTCGGTGATGATCGACGCGATGTCATGGCGGTAGCGGTCGACGACGAACACCGCGGCATCCGACACCCAGGTGTCGACACGGTGCTGCAGCGCGGCATCGGTCGTCAGTCGCTCGCCGATCTCCTGCAGAGCCTGAGCCGCGCGCACCCGGAGGCCGCTCTCGGGGTCGGCGAGGGCAGTGAGCAGACCCGCCTTGGCCGTGTTCCACGCCTCGGCGGCGAGGGCGCCCACGCGCGGGCTGTCGAACAGTGACGCTTTGGCGTTCTCGAGCTTCGCCCTGGTCGCCGGGTCGTTCTGCAGGCTGTCGGCCAGGCGGGCGAGGTACCCGTCGACGGCGATGCGGGCCGGATGCTTCGGATCGGCCTGCACGGCGCGCACGAACTTGACCGCCTCGTTGTAGGCGGTGTCGTCGACGAACCGATGGGCGAGCTTCGGCACCCACCCGGGGAGCCTGCGCGAGATGAGCCCCGAGAACGACTCGGCGTTCGCATCGAGCCAGCGGGCGATGCTCTCGGCGGCGAGGTCGACCGCGCCGTGGTGGGCGTCAGCCTCGACGATCTTCTCGAGCCAGGCGCCCGCGGGCGGACCCCACTCGGGCGACACGAGGTGCTCGCGGGCGAGGTCGGTGATGAGGTCGCGCACGTCGTCGTCACTGAGGGCGTTGAGCACGGCGGTCGCGATCGTCGCTCCTTCGGCGCCCACCCGCTCGGCGTGGGCCGGCTCGCGCAGCCACTCGCCGGCGCGCTTCGCGATGGCGGTGCTCGCGAGCTTGGTGCGCACGACGCTCGCCTCGAGGAAGTTCGTCTCGACGAACTCGCCGAGCGTGCGTCCGATCTCGTCTTTGCGGTTCGGGATGATCGCGGTGTGCGGAATGGGCAGACCCAGCGGCCTGCGGAAGAGCGCGGTCACGGCGAACCAGTCGGCGAGTGCGCCGACCATGCCGCCCTCGGCTGCCGCGCGCACATAGCCGAGCCACGGCTGCCGCTCCTGGAACGCGAACGCGATCACGAACACGATCGCCATGAAGATCAGCGCCCCGAGGGCCACCGCCTTCATCCGTCGAAGAGCGCGAAGTCGTACCTGGTCTGCGGGCGACAGGAGCGCCATCGGGGTTCGCGGCATGACGTCATCCTTTCACGCGGGATACCCTCGAAGCGTGATCGAAGACATCAAGAAGCGTGCACTGCACCGCACCAGCATCCTCGAGGGTCAGATGCGCGGAGTCGCGCGGATGATCGAGAACGAGGAGTACTGCATGGACATCATCACGCAGTCCCGCGCGATCCAGCGTTCACTGGAGTCACTCAACCGCCTGCTGCTCGAGAATCATCTGCGCACCCACGTGACGCACATGTTCGAGGAGGGTGGGGAGGAGCGCGACAAGGCTGTCGCCGAGCTGCTCAAGGCGTTCGACTTCGACCGCAAGTAGGGTTTGGCCGGTCGCGCTCCTCTCGGGTCACCGCTTTCCGTCGAAGACCTCGCCCTCCATGGCGTCGTAGCCCTCGGCCTGCGGGTCTCCGTGAGATCCGCCCGACAGCGCGTACTCCTCTTCGGGGGAGAGGATGAGGCGGTGCCGGAAGAACAGTCCGAACCCGAGCAGGATGACGGCATAGACGATCGCGATCGCGATGATCGCCGGGCCGACCGTCGGGTTCAGCGGGAAGCCGACGAAGATCAGTGCGGCGAGCACGAGGGCGATGACC
>NZ_JAGGPD010000135.1 GCF_018613995.1 Microbacterium sp. ISL-103
GAGGACCGCCGGCCAGATCGAGGCGGAACGCAGACGCAGCCAGCCGAGCAGCACTCCCCAGGCCACGCATCCGCCGATCATGAAGAGAACGCCGGTGATGTCCGTGCGGCCGAAGTTGTAGCCGAGAAGGATCACCGGGCTGTGCCACAGCCCCCAGATCGCTCCGCTGATGAGCAGGGTCGGCCAGGTGCCGAGCGGTCGCAGCGCGGGCACGAGCCATCCGCGCCAGCCCAGTTCCTCGCCGAAGGCCAGGATGCTGTTGAGGAGCGCGCCCAGCGGGATCATCGCGATCTGCGAGATGACGACGAGCTCGACCGGCGGCATGGGCGTGCCCTCGGGAAGGGAGTCGGCGATCACAGCACCGAAGGCGGCGAACGTCAGATCGAGCCGCACGAACCCGAGCGCGGCCGCGACCGCGATTCCGAGCGCCACGAGCAGCGGCGGCGCGAGCCAGCCCGCGACCGTGAGCCAGACGACGCGCTTCGCGGGGCGCAGCGGCCACAGGCCGAGGAACCTGACCCGCTCGCCTGCTGCCGGCACGCGCATCGCGAACGTGACCACCAGCGTGGCGACGGCGGGGGTCATCATCATCACGGGCAGCAGCAAGCCGGCGCTCGGCTCGGCCAGCCCGTCGCCGAGCCACAGCGGCAGAGCGACGAGCCACGCGAGCCCGCAGNNTCCTCGTGGGGAATGGGTGGAAGCCCGGTTACATCGGTGCGTGGCGGCGGCGAGGACCGATGCCGCGGTGGCGGCGTCGTCGGCGGTCACGACGAACACCCGACCGTCGGTGCGGGTGACCTCGATCGCCTCCCCGGTGCGCAGCACGAAGCCGCGCCGGCCGTCCATGCCGAAGCGATAGCCCCATCCGCCGAATTCGGCGAAGGGGTTCACCTGCACGGCTCTGGCACTGGCGATCTCGGCCGCCGGGATGTCGGTCTTCGGCCAGCCGGCCGCCGATCGCACCCGCAGTCCCGCCGCGCTGGCGCGGACCCGGAAGGTGAGGCTCGTCGACACGACGACGACGAGCAGCAGCGCGACGACCGCGACGATCCACCCCGCGGCGATGCCCTGCGCGAGAAGCAGCACGCTCATCGCGATCAGGACGAAGACGCCGAGGCCGAGCACGATCTGACCACTTCGGGCCACCGTCACCGTCTTGATCCAGACAGCGCGTTCATGATCGGCCAGCGGCAGCGGTGCGGCGGGTTCAGCCGACGCCGCCGCGGAGACCGGCACCGCCGGCTGCAGGAACCATCCCGTGGCGCCGAGTCCCGCCATGACGACGAGGAAGACGGGGATCCACGGCGTGATGTCGGCCGCGTCCGCGGCGTCGGCGAGTCCGCGCTGCGCGGCGGTCGAGGCGATCGCGAGCATCGACAGCATGCCTGCGGTGCCGAGGCTCACAGCACCCAGCAGTCGAGCGGTCGCGGACCACTGCGGCTGGGGCCTGGGAGCCGCCGCACCACGCGGAGGCAGCCTGTGCGAGAACAGGACGATGAACGCGAACAGCAGCACCGTCCCGCCGCCGAGGCCGATCAGCAGAACGAGGGGCGTCCAACGCGGGCCGAAGCCGTCGGCACCGTCGAGGCACCAGTGGAGCGCGGCCGGGTCCGGCACGTCGGGCAGCCACGCGAGCACGACGATCGCCGCGAGGGAGAGCAGGGCGAGCGGGATGATCACCCCCACCCACCAGAAGGCGGTACGGGCTCTGCGGATCTCGGGGGTCATGCTTCGGACTCCTTGATGAGGGCGGCGAGGGTCGTGGGAGAGACACCGAGCGAGGCGGCGCGGGCGACGAGGGCGGCGATGTCATGCGCGAGCTCCGCGAGTGGCGCAGCGGAGGCTGCGACCACCGCTCCCCTGCCGCGACGCAGATCGATCAGTCCTTCGTCTCTGAGCTGCTGATAGGCACGCAGCACGGTGTGCAGATTGATGTCGAGGGCGTCCGCGAGTTCGCGTGCAGCAGGAAGCCGATCGCCGGGCCCGAGGCGGCCGGTGAGGACGTCGGCACGAACAGACGCCGCGACCTGGTCGAAGAGCGGCCGAGCACTGTCGGCATCGATCCGAATCAGCATCCCGCCTCCGATCTTCTAGTAGTTCTACATAAACTATAACAACTGTTCACACCCTCCAGCCGGCTTTGTCCCGCCGTGCGAGTCATCCACACTGGCCTCATGCGCATCACTCCCCGCCGCCTCGCCACCGGAATGAGCCTGTGGATCCCCAACCTCTTCAGCGGAATCCGCATCCGTCGCTTCAGCGCGGACTGGACGCACGCGACGGTGGAGCTGCACGTCAACGTCTTCACCCGCAACTACGTCAAGACGGCATTCGGCGGCTCGATGTCGGCGATGACCGACCCGTATTTCTTCATGCTCGTGATGCACCAGCTCGGGCGCGACTATGTCGTCTGGGACACCCGAGGCGAGATCGAGTTCCTCAAGCCGGGCCGCGGAGTGCTGACGGCGGAGTTCGAGGTCAGCAGGGAGCGGGCCGCGGAGATCCGCGAGCGCGCGCACGGAGGGGCGAAGGTGCTGGAGTGGTTCGAGACCGTGATCACCGACCGTGACGGCGATGTCGTCGCCAAGGTGCGCCGAGAGGTCTACATCCGGGAGAAGAAGCGGGTCACCGCCGCTCGGGACTGATCGCCCGGCGCCGGAGACACTCGCAGTTCACCCCCGCGTGGCACGATGACGGGATGCCCCTCGCCCGCCGCCTGAGACTCGGTGACGCCACGGCCATCGGCCTCGGCTCGATGATCGGCGCCGGCGTCTTCTCGGTGTGGGCACCGGCGGTCGGAGCCGCGGGCGGCGGCATCCTGGTCGCGCTGGCGATCGCCGCGGTCGTCGCGTACTGCAACGCCACCGCCTCGGCGCAGCTCGCCGCCGCCCATCCGGTGGCAGGAGGGACCTACGCGTACGCCCGAGCGGAGATCGGGCCGTGGTGGGGATTCGTCGCCGGATGGAGCTTCGTGATCGGCAAGATCGCGAGCTGCGCGGCCATGGCCATGACCTTCGCCGCGTACGCCGCGCCCGAGGGGTGGCAGGTTCCGGTCACAGTGGCGGCGGTGGCCTCGCTGGGGGGGGTCAACTGCTTCGGGGTGACGCGCACGGCATTCGTCACGCGAGTCCTCGTCGTCTGCTCGCTGCTCGGACTCGCGGTCGTGGTCGCCCTCGGGCTCGGCTCGGCCGCCGCTGCCACCCCGGCGCCGCTTCCGCCCGCGGATGCCTACGGGGTGCTGCAGGGGGCGGGGCTTCTCTTCTTCGCATTCGCCGGATATGCGCGCATCGCGACGATGGGCGAGGAGGTCGTCGACCCTGCGCGCACCATCCCGCGCGCGATCGCCTGGGCTCTGGGCGGTGCGGTGGTGGTCTACGTCGCCGTGGCGATCACGGTCGTCTCCGTTCTCGGCGGTGACGTCTCGTCGAGTGCGGCCCCGCTCGCTGACGTCCTCGCCGCGACCGGATGGACGGCACTGACGCCGATCGTGCGCATCGCCGCCGCGGCAGCATCTCTCGGCGCTCTGCTGGCGCTCCTCACCGGAATCGGGCGAACGACACTCGCGATGGCGAGGGAGCGGGATCTGCCGCGGTTCCTGGCGAAGGTCGATGACCGCTGGCAGGTTCCTCGGCGGGCCGAGATCGTGATCGCCGTCACCGTGGTCGCGATCGTGCTCGTCGCCGATCTGCGCGACGCGATCGGCTTCTCCTCGTTCGGCGTGCTGCTGTACTACCTGATCGCGAACGCCGCGGCGTTCCGCCAGGACGGGTCGGCGCGACGGTATCCGCGCGCCCTGCAGGCCGTCGGGGCGCTCGGCTGCCTGCTGCTGGTGAACACGCTGCCCGTACTCGCGTCGACGGTGGGCACCGTCGTCGTGCTCGTCGGCGTGCTGTACCGAGCCCTACGCCTGCGCGCCGCCCGCTGATCACGAGCGCTGTGCGACCCCGTCCCCTCGATCCCCCGTGGCTCTCTTGTGCGGCTGCGTCTGACGACGAGAGCTGAGCGCCGCCTCGGCGGCCACGCAGACGGCCGGGAGCAGCGCTTCGGCGGTTCGCCGATAGCCGAGAGGACTCGGGTGGAATCGATCCAGGCTGAACATGGCCTCGGGATCGTCGAAGAACATCGGCCCGACGGCGCGGCGGAGATCGACCGGATGCGCGCCCGCCGATCGAGCAGTCTCGGCCTGCGCTTCGGCGAGGCGCCGCGACAGGCTCGAGATGAGGCGCCGCAACGGCTGCGGGACGGGGCGCAGGGCGCCGAGGTCCGGGCACGTGCCGACGACCACCTCTACGCCTCGGCGTCGCAGCGTCAGGATCGCGTCGCGGAGATGCTGCGTCGAGACCGCGACCGGAAGGCGGTGGGTCACATCGTTTCCCCCGACGACGATCACGGCGACGTGCGGAGCGTACCCCTCGGGCAGCGCGGCGAGCTGTGCCCCCAGATCGGGCGATTCCGCGCCGACGACGGCGGCAGTGCGCAGGTGCACAGGTCGTCGCATGCGCCGCGCGGTTCCTTTCGCGAGTCGGCCGCCGAGCGTCTCCTTGCGTCGCTCGGCGCCGAGGCCGGCCGCCAGCGAGTCACCGAGCACGAGCAGTTCGATCGGCGCGCCGTCGAGCGAGCGTCGCCAGACCCGATCCGCATCGATCGACTGCTCACCGAGAGGCTTGCCGATGCGTCGGCGCGCGATCGCGGCCTGACGGGTGAGGACGATTCGGAGGCCGGCGACGGCCGCGACCGCGGCGACACCGGCCGCCGCGACGGCAAGGAGAGGCGGTCGGCTCATTCCCCGATTCGACCCGACAGGCGTGAACGCCGAGTGAACGGCATCCGCCTCTCCGCCGAAAGAAGGATCCGGAGACAGATGCCGACCACGCCAGGCTCGTCACGCCTCAGGACAACGGCTTGAGCTCCAGTTCGACGGCACCCGCCGCGACGGTCGCGAACTCGGTGAACCCGTCGGCGGCCGACCGCTCGAGCAGGGCCTTCATGTTCTTCGTCCGTCGCTCGAGGCGCACCCGTGCACCCGAGGCCACGAGTGCGGCCTTGTGCGTGACCAGCTCGGCCACCGGCACGTCGGCGTCGTGGATCAGCACGACGGCGCGCTCACCGGCATCCGCCCCGGTGGTCACGAGATCGACCAGGCGCTCGAAGCCGAGCGAGAAGCCCACGGCCGCCACCTGCTGACCGAGGAATCGGCCGATCATGCCGTCGTAGCGGCCTCCGCCACCCAGTGAGTACGTCACAGAGGGGTGTGCGAGCTCGAAGATCGTGCCCGTGTAGTACCCCATGCCGCGCACGAGGAAAGGATCGAAGACGAGGGGGATGTCGGCCGCGCCTCGGCCTGCGGCGACGGCATCGCCGATCGAGACGAGGTGTCCGACGATCTCGTCGGGTGCGTCGTCGGGCAGCGCCTTGCGGATCTGGCGTTCGCCGAACGGGTTGTACTCCATGGTCTGCGGGCGACTCAGGAAGGCCTCGAACGCGTCGACCGCCGACGGCGATGCCCCGCGCTCGCGCAGTTCCGCGGCGACCCCCTCGGGCCCGATCTTGTCGAGCTTGTCGATCGTGATCAGCACACCGGGACGCTGCTCTGCGGCGAAACCGAAGCTGTCGAGCATCCAGTCGAGCGCCCGCCGGTCGTTGATGCGCACGGTGGCGCCCTCGAGTCCCAGCGCGTCGACCGCGTCGAGTGAGGCGACCATGAGCTCGGCCTCGGCGCGCGACGAGTCGTCGCCGATGATGTCGATGTCGCACTGCACGAACTGGCGGTATCGGCCCTTCTGCGGGCGCTCTGCACGCCACACCGGACCGATCTGGATCGCACGGAACACCCCGGGCAGCTGGGCGCGGTTGCTCGCGTAGAAGCGCGCGAGCGGCACCGTGAGGTCGTAGCGCAGGCCCAGGTCGGCGAGAGCGCCCTGATCGTCGGCCGCCTCACGGATCGCGTCGGCGTCGAGGCCGCGGCGCAGCACGTTGTATGCGAGCTTCTCGTTGTCGCCGCCGATGCCGGCGTGCAGCCGCGAGTACTCCTCGAGCGCGGGCGTCTCGATCTCGTCGAATCCGTGCGACCGGTAGCGGTCGCGGATCACGGAGAGCACGCGCTCACGGCGAGCCTTGTCGGCGGGGAGGATGTCGCGCATGCCGCGCGGCGGGTTCACAGTAGCCACCCCTCCATCCTTTCAGGTCGGCGGGGCGACGCGTGGCCTCAGGCGTCGGATTCCGCCTGGCGGATGTCTTGCTCGAGGGTTCGGAGGCGCTCGCGCAGGGCGCGCTCGGCATCCCAGCCCTCGGCCCGGGCGACAGCGACGAGTGCGAGCAGTGCGTCTCCGAGCTCGTGCTCCGAGGTCGGGACGCCCGCTGCGCCGGCGGGCGGGGTGTCGACGTGCACACCGGCGGCCCGGCCGACGACCTTCTGCGCCAGGGCGAGCGCGGGCATCCCTCGGGGGATCCCGTCGAGCACGCTGCGTCTCGTGCGCTTCTCAGCCGCCTTCGCCGCGTTCCAGTGCACGAGGACCTCGTCGGGCGTCGTCGCGACCTCCCCGGCGAAGACGTGCGGATGCCGCCGCACCATCTTCTCGGTCAGGGTCTGCGCCACGTCATCGATGTCGAAGGGGTCGTCCGGATCCTGCGCGGCGATCGCGGCATGGAACAGCACCTGCCAGAGCAGGTCGCCGAGTTCCTCGCGGAGGTCTGCGCGCGTTCCGCTCTCGACCGCGTCGATCACCTCGTGCGACTCCTCGATGAGGTACGGAACGAGATCACGGTGCGTGATCTGCTGCGACCAGACGCATCGCTCCCGCACCTCGCGCATGGTCTCGGCGGCCGCGCGCAGCGGGTCGAGGTCCGGCTCCCCGGTCACGGGTGCTCCTTCGGTCACGGCATCCCCTCTTCTCGCGCGATCACGGAGTTCCGACGCGTGCACGTCGGTAGGAACGGGCACGCAGCGACACGATCACGGCCGACAGCACGAGGGCGAGGAGCGAGCCGACGAGCACACCGAGGATCGCCTGATCCCGGATGCCGGCGTCGGTCGCGAAGGCGAGGTTCGCCAACAGGAGAGAGACGGTGAAGCCGATGCCGCCCAGCGCTCCCGCAGCGATGATGTCTGCGAACGGCAGGCCGGGCGCGGCGCCTCGAGGGCGGATGCGCATCGCGATCCAGCCGAACAGCGAGATGCCGACGATCTTGCCGACGGGCAGGGCGACGACGATCCCCCAGAAGGCAGGCGACAGCTGCGAGGGTGCGAGTGCGGGAATCACCACGAATGCCGCGACGAACGCGAAGACCGGCAAGATGACGCCGTTCACGGTGGGCTCGAGGGCGTGCCGGGCACGAGCGGCGGGCACCGGCGCCATCACGAGGCCGAGCATCACGCCTGCGATCGTCGCGTGGATGCCGGATGAGGCGACGAGCCCCCAGGCCACGACGCCGACCACGACCATGGCGACGGCGATCGCGGGATGCCCCTTCGCGTGCAGAAGCCGACTCAGCAGCCAGAACACGACGACCGCGACGACAGCGAGCGCGAGGAAGAGCCACTGCACGTCGTGCGCGAACAGCACGGCGATGAAGATGATGCCGATGATGTCGTCGAGGATCGCGAGCGCCAGCAGGAAGACACGCACGTTCGACGGCAGTCCTCGACCGAACATGGCGAGCACTCCGAGCGCGAAGGCGATGTCGGTGGCGGTCGGAATCGGCCACCCCGTCGCGGTGGCCGAGTCGCCGGCGATCAGGAGGTAGACGGCGATCGGCACGAGCACCCCACCGGCGGCCGCGATGGCAGGCTGCACGGCCTTGCTCGGCGAATCGAGTTCGCCGTGCGTCAGCTCGTGTCGCAGCTCGATCGCGACGACGAGGAAGAAGATCGCGAGGAGGCCGTCTGAGACCCAGTGCTCGATCGAGAGGTCGAGGACCGTGCCGGGGACCGCGATATGGAAGTCGAGCACTGCGGCGAGCGCATCGTGCGTCGGGAGATTGGCCAGGAGCAGTCCGAGCCCGGCCGCCACGAGCAGCAGGACAGCGGGGAACTGCTGACCACGGAGGGGGTTCGCCGAGATGCGCATCCTCTCCATGCTAGTTCTCGAGCATCCTGCGCGTCTCGTACCGTCATGCGTTCAGAGCACGGCCCCGACCCGGGATACTCTCGAACCGTGACCCCCGAACACGCTTTCCCCGAGCCCACCGACACCTCGGCAATCCGCATCATCGGCCGTTTCGAAGCGGGCCGCGGCATTCCGGACGCGATGCGCTCCGACGTACGGATGCCCGGCGCCCTTCTCGGCCAGGTGCTGCGCGAGGCCGGCGGCGACGATCTCTTCGAGGATGTCGAGAGGCTGCGTCTCGCGACGATCCAGGCCTACGACGAGGAGACGTCCGACGCGTTCGAGCGCGCCGCGGCCATCGCCGAGTCGTTCAGCATCTCGCGAGCCGACGAGGTCGCCCGCGCGTTCACGTGCTACTTCCACCTGGTCAACCTCGCCGAGGAGCACCAGCGCGTGCGCGTCCTGCGCGAACGGGCCGGACAGCCGGGTCGCGAGGATGCGGCAGACACCGTCGCCACCGCCTACGCCCGTCTGAAGACCGAGGTCGGCGATGACGAGGCCCTCCGCCGCCTCGAGGGCCTGCGATTCCACCCCGTCTTCACGGCGCACCCGACGGAGGCGCGTCGCCGCGCCGTCTCGTCGCGCATCCGCCGCCTCTCCGAGCTGCC
>NZ_JAGGPD010000136.1 GCF_018613995.1 Microbacterium sp. ISL-103
GCGGGCGGGCGGCGGGTGCCGGGGCGGCACCGTGCGTCACTCGCCGAACGGCTGGCGGGTGGCGATGACGGTCAGCATCCGCTCGAGGGCGAAGATGGGATCGCGCGCCGCACCCTTGACTTCGGCATCCGCCCTCGCGGTCGCCTGGATCGCCATGCCCAACGAGCGCTCGTTCCACCCGGCGAGGTCTCTGCGCGCCCGGTCGACCTGCCAGTCCTTCATGCCCAGGCGCTGCGCGAGCTGACGACTGGGCTCGCGGTTTCCCGCGACCCGGGCCATCGTGCGCAGCTTCATGGCGAACGCGGCGACCATCGGAACGGGATCGGCACCCGAGGCGAGTGCGTGGCGGAGCGCGACCAGCGCCTCGCCGTAGCGGCCGGCGATCGCCGTGTCTGCGACGACGAATGCCGACACCTCGACTCGGCCGCCGTAGTACTTGGTGACGACGTCTTCGGTGACGTCTCCCTCGACGTCTCCGATGAGCTGCTGGCAGGCTGCGGCGAGTTCCGTGAGATCGTCGGCGAAGGCCGAGACGAGGGCACGCAGCGCCGGGGGCGCGATGCGCTTCTGGGCTGCCTTGAACTCTCCCGCGGCGAAGTCGACACGATCGCCATCACGCTTGATCGCGGCGCAGGGGATCTCGATGCCGTCGCCGGTGCCCGCTCGCAGAGCATCGAGCAGCTTCTTTCCGCGGACGCTGGCCCCGGTGTGCCGGAGGACGACGGTGGCGCCCTCCTGCGGGTGATCGAGGTACGACACTGCTTCTTGCAGGAACGCGTCTGAGCACTTCTCGACGCCGGACACTCGCACGAGTCGCGGCTCGCCGAAGAGCGACGGCGACGTGAGCGAGAGCAGGGTGCCGGGCGCGTAGTCGTCGGCACGGACGTCGGTGACTTCGAGCGCGGGGTCTTCAGCGCGCAGGTAGTCGCGGACTCCCGCGATCGCGCGCTCAGCGCAGACCTCTTCGGGACCGAAGACCAGCACGACGGGTGCCGGTCGGGGATCTCTCCAGGACACCTGCGGGATCTTGGCCGTTTTGGCTCCACCGCGGGACGAGGTACGAGGAGCAGCCATGCATCCAGACTACCGGGGGCCACCGACGTCACGCCGTCTCTCAGGGAGGCTCCTTCTCGGTCCACACCTGGAGCTCACCGTCGCGCATTCCCACGAGCAGTCGCCCCTCTTGATCGGTCCTCAGCACCGCGGCCCCGGCAGACGCGAGTGCGGCGAGCGTCTCGGCGCGCGGGTGCCCGTAATCGTTGTCGACACCGGCACTGAACAGCGCGACAGCGGGGTGCAGGTCGCTGTAGAGCTGCATGTCCTGGTCGGCGCTGCCGTGATGGGCCACCTTCACCACGGCGTAGGAGCCTCGAAGGTGGGCCGTGCGAACCAGCATCCGCTGCGCCTCGGCCGAGAGGTCGCCGAGGAAGAGGGATCGCGGGACTTCCGCCCCCTGCACCTCGAGCACGAGGCTCGAGTCGTTCCCGGCGGGGAACACGGTGGAGCCTCGCTGCGGCCAGAGCACCTGCCACGACGCCGCTCCCAGTTCTCCCCGAAGCCCTGCCGCCGCAGACGTGACCGTCGCGCCACCCTCGGCGAGTCGGTGCAGCATCATCTCATCGCCGCTCTCCCCCACCGGACCGTGCAGAACCACATCCACTCGGCCCTGCACCGCATCGACACCGCCGACATGATCCAGGTCGAAGTGCGTGAGCACCAGGAGGTCCACTCGATCGACACCGAGGCTCCGGAGGCATGCGTCGAGAGATGCGGGATCGGGTCCCGTGTCTATGAGCGCGACGTGTTGCCGAGACCGCACGACCAGCGCATCTCCCTGCCCGACGTCGCAGGCGGCCACAGACCATCCCTCCGGCGTCGTCGCCCGCGCGAGGGGGCCGGTGAGCGCGACGTGCGCGGCGCCGAGAGCGAGCACGACAGCGAGCACCGTCGCCGAGGTCGCGCGGATCGACCGTCGCCGCGGGAACCCGTCGGCGATGACCACGGCGGTCGACGCGCTCACGAGGGCGACCAACGCGGCGCTCGCGAGGCCCGGAGCCACAGCCAGCTGCCCGAATGGGACCTGGGCCATGACGCGCGCGGTCTCGGCGATCCACGCGGCGGGAAGCCACGCCGACGCCACGAGCAGATCGGCGACGGCAGGGACCGGAGCGGCGAGACAGGCGAGGAGCCCGATGACGGTCGCGATCGGCGCAGCGGGCGCGGCGAGCAGATTCGCCACCAGCCCGATCAGGGACTGCTGCTCGGAGAACAGGGCGATCACGGGGCCGCACACCAGCTGCGCGGCGCTGGGCACCGCGATCGCGAGGGCGAGCGGTTGCGGCATCCATCTGCTCAGTCCGCGAACGAGAGGCGGCGACAGCATGATCAGAGCGCCCGAAGCTGCCACCGACAGGGCGAAGCCGGGCGTCGAGGCGAGCCACGGGTCGGCGATCAGGATCCCTGCGGCGCTGAGAGCAAGCAACCCCGCTCCCGCACTCGGTCGCCCCAGCAGCAGAGACAGCATCGCCACGCCTGCCATCACCGCCGCCCGGATCACACTGGGCTCGGGGGTGACGAGCACCACGAAGCCGGCCAGCGCAGCAGCCGCGACGAAGACCCGCGTCGTGCGGCCTCCCCCGCACAGCGCCACCAGCCAGAACACGGCGCCGACGACGATCGCGCAGTTCGCGCCGGAGACCGCGGTCAGGTGGCTGAGTCCGCTCGTGAGCATGTCGTCGCTCAGTTCCGTCGACACCGCACGAGTATCGCCCACCGCGAGACCGGGGAGCAGACCGGCCCCAGGTTCAGGCAGCCTCACCGACCGCTCTATGAACGCACTGCGCACTTCGGCGGCCATCGCGAAGACACCGGATGCCGGTACGTCCACCGCGGCGGTGCTCGCGAACACCACGAGCGCCGCCCTCTCCCCCGCATCCGTCGCCGAGGCCTCGCCCGTGACCCTGACCGTCGCGCCCAGATCGAAACCGTCGGCCGGGTCGATGCCGATGCGCACGGGCGCCGAGGCCGCTCGGACCGCACCGAGGGAACCTATACCCGTCAGCTGCACTTCCATCCAGAGACGCCCGTCCCGACCCTTCGACGCCGATGAGGTGACCATCCCCACAGCCTCGACCACCCGTTCATTCCACGACGCGGCGCTGTCGCGAGCGGGCGATGCGGCCATGGCCGTGATCGAGACGGCGGCCATCGCCGCGAGCACGACGAGTACGAGGGCGGTGCGCGACGCGTCGGACCGTCGACGACGAACCAGGATCGCCCCCAACACCACCGCTCCGGCACCACCCGCGAGTGCGCACCACCCCGCCGCGGCGGGCGCGAACACGCACACGAGCGCAACCGCCCACGCTCCCCCGGCGACGGGAAGAAGCCTCAGATCCCGACGCACACGAGCACCCCGCCACGGATGACAGTGAGGATCGATCGAATGCTGAAGCTCATCAGGGATGCCCGCATCAGAAGAACCTAGGGCGCCCTCGACAGCCTCTCCGACGCGGACCCCGTCACTGTGGACAACCATCCCCGGTGTCGTCCTGTGGAGAAACGGCGGCGACGTCACCGCTCGTGCTCACCGGGAGCCCGCAAGAGTCAAGGCGTTCCGGGCCCGTCGAGCTCCAGCGCGAGTTCCATGCACCGCCAGCGAGCCGGCGAGAAGTCGTAGGGCATCATCCGAACAGTCTCGGCGAGGCTCGTCGCCCCGCACGCCGAAGCGCCGTCGGCGGGCGCGGGACTCCCCTCGTCCCAGGCGTCGAGCCGGGCGTGGTCGGCCTGCGCCAGTCCCGATCTCTCGATCACCGCGTGGAGGGCGGCCTCGAAGGCGTGCCGTTCGGCTGCCACCTCCGCCACGCGAGGGTCGTCGACCGCGACCGAGTCATCGAGCGCCTCTTCGGCGGCGTTGACACGGTCAGAATCCTCTCGAAGGTCCGGGTGAGTGGCCAGGGCGATGAACCGCGATGCCTGTACGGACGCGACGGCCGCACCGAACATCCGCTCGGTCACGAGCAGGGTGTCCAGTTCGTCCTGCCGCAGGGCTTCCTCGGGGAGGTCTGTGAGGCGGTCGCTCACGATGTCGGAGAGCACGCCCAGTCTGCTGCCCTGCGCACGCATTCGCTTCACGGCGGTCCGCTGCTGCTCGATCACGGCCTGCCGTGCGACGAGGGATGCTTCCAGCCGCTCCAGGACGCGCGCCACATCGCTGTCGCTGTCGGGCTCGGCAGGGCCGGCCGCGACCGTGAAAGCGTCGCGGATGTCGTCGAGGGCGATGCCGGCGTCGGCCATGCGTCGAATCCACAGCAGCCGGATCATCTCGTCGTAGCCGTACCGGCGGCGGTCATCGCTCCCCCGCTCGGGCTCCGGAAGCAGACCGATCTGGTGGTAATGACGGATCGCCCGCGGCGTGGTGCCGACGAAGGCGGCCGCATCCCCGATCGCGACTCGGCGAGGCGGGATGAACGACGAGAACATGTGCGGGGCCTTTCCTCGGTGGGCGGGATACCTCCACTGCACCACATGACGCTACGGAAGGTGCAACTCCGCGCTCAGCGCGAGATCGCGAGCCAGGTTCCCTCGGAGATGACCTGCACCTCCCCGTCCACGACGCTGATCGCCGTCTGATCATCGATGGCGTATGCGGGGCCGTCGATCTGCGACGCCCACTGCCGCGCACTTTCCGACGTGTTCGACTCCCAGCCCGGGTAGTCGAGATGCGGGAACAGCGAGAAGTCGACCACGCCGAGCGTCTCATCGCTTTCGTCCGGCCGCCATCCCAAGAACTGCGTGCCCACTCGCGGCGTGAGCGCCATACTGCCTCCGCTGACGCCGACCCATGTCGTCTCCGTGAGTTCGGGCAGGAGCCGCTCCAGGCCCGATGCCCGGATCCAGTGCGCGAGGTAGACCGCTTCCCCTCCATCCACGAGAAGCGCGTCGGCGTCGCGGACCCAGGACTCCCACCGGTCCCTGTCGATGCTCGGCAGAGCTGTGAGCTCGAGGACGCCGACTGATCGCCACCCCAGCTCGACCAGATCGTGCTGTCCCGGCCAGCGGCCCGCAATCGACATCCACGCACTCTGAGGTGAGCACATCGGATGCCCCCACTGCGCCGTCGGAATCAGGAGCGCGTTGCACTCCTCGACGGGCTTGGCAAGCAGTTCCTGCAGCCGATGACGGATGGACTCGTTCGTCACGCCCCCTGAGGTGAGCAGCAGCTTCATCGCGATCCCTCTCGTCTGACCTTCATTGTGTCGTCTGGACGGGGCCGGCGACAGGCCACGACGGTTGGCGGCACGGGGGGCGATACGCTCCCCGGTATCCCGTCGTACGCTGGTGCCATGGAGCGGAGCCTGCGCAATCTGGTGATCGTGCTCGGCGAGGGGATCGACCACGACGAACGTGCGGAGATCGGCCGACGTGCGTCGGCCATCCGCCGAGGAGAGGTCGTCGCCGATGCATGACGTGATCGTGATCGGTGCCGGGCTCGCGGGGCTCCGCTGCGCCGGGCTGCTCAGCGCACGCGGGCTCGATGTCGTCGTCCTCGACGCTGCGGATGCCGTCGGAGGGCGCCAGCGCACCGATATCGTCGACGACTTCCGGCTGGATCGCGGCTTCCAGGTTCTCAATCCGGCCTACCCGGCGCTCCGCCGCAGCGTCGATCTCACAACGCTCGCGCTGGGCAGCTTCCCGGTGGGAGTGCGGGTGCGCACGATCGACGGGATGGCCGAGCTGCGGCATCCGGTGCGGCATCCGCTGTCGATCACCGCCTCGCTGCGCAGCGGTCTGGTGAGCGGTCGGGACGCCGTCGCGTTGGCGCGCTGGGCGGGCCCGGCATTGGTGCATCCCCTCTCGCGTCTCGCTCGGAACGATGTCACCGTGCGCG
>NZ_JAGGPD010000137.1:0-416 GCF_018613995.1 Microbacterium sp. ISL-103
GCGAACTCGAGTCGGTGCGGGTGACGCGCATTCTGCGTGATGACATCAGCCGGGGCCGCAGGGCGCCCGGAGCCCGGCTGGTCGAGCGCGATATCGCTGCGGAGCTCAACGTCTCTCGCCTCCCCGTGCGCGAAGCGATCCGCACGTTGGTCGGCGAAGGAGTGGTGGTCGCGCGTCCGCGAACCTGGGCTGTCGTGCGCGAGTTCACGCATCGCGACATCCGCGACTTCGGTGAAGTGCGTGAGGCGATCGAGACGCTGATCTTCGTCTTCGCGGCCGAGAGGCACAGCGATGAGGGCATCGCGCGGCTGCGCGCGGCATACGAGCGCGAGTTCCGAGCTGCCACTGCCGGTGAGGTCGAGGCTGCCCGCATCGCTGCGGGCGAGTTCCATGAGATCTCGGCCGAGCTCGCGGGC
>NZ_JAGGPD010000137.1:447-7091 GCF_018613995.1 Microbacterium sp. ISL-103
CCGAGCGCCGCCTCAGCGACTCGACCTACTCGATCTGAGGGAGCCCGACTCGGATCCTCTTCCCGGCACTCGGGAATAGGTGTTCGGTGCGCCCTGTTGTCTCCCATCAGATACCCCAGGGGGGTATAGTGAGACGTAAGCCGCCGAGAGGAATGCACAGATGAGCACCACCACCTACGACGTCACGGGAATGACCTGCGGGCACTGCGAGGGTTCGGTCCGCAGCGAGGTCGCCAAGCTCGAGGGTGTGACCGCGATCCAGGTCAGCGCCGCATCGGGGAGCCTCGTCGTGACCTCCGACGGCGTGATCGACGACGACGCCGTGCTCGCGGCGGTCGACGAGGCCGGCTACAGCGCAGTGCGCGCCTGAGGCCGACCATGTCGAGTGGAGCAGGAACGGCATCGTACGATCTCGAGATCGGCGGCATGACGTGCGCGTCGTGCGCGACGCGGATCGAGAAGCGGTTGAATCGGATCGACGGAGTGGCAGCCTCGGTCAACTATGCGACCGAGAAGGCCCACGTCGAGGTGGCCGACGGCGTCGCCGTCGACGACCTCATCTCCGAGGTGGTGCGCACCGGTTACTCGGCAGCGCTGCAGCGTCCCGATCAGTCGGACGAGACCGATCCGGCCTTCCGAATGCTGCGCCTGCGCCTGATCGTCGCCGCGGCACTCGCGATCCCGGTGATCGCGCTCTCGATGATCGAGCCGCTGCAGTTCCCCGGATGGCAGTGGGCCTCGCTCGCGCTCGCCACACCCGTCGTCGTATGGGCCGCCTGGCCCTTCCATCGGGCGGCGCTGCTCAACGCGCGTCACCGAGCGGTCACCATGGACACGCTGATCTCCGTCGGCGTCACCGCTGCCTTCCTGTGGTCGCTGTACGCCCTGTTCTTCGGCACTGCGGGCATGTGGGGCATGACCCACCCCTTCCGCTTCACGATCGAACGTGGAGACGGTCTCGGCAGCATCTATCTCGAGGTCGCGGCGGGGGTGACGATGTTCCTCCTGCTCGGGCGATTCCTCGAGCAGCGATCGAAGCGCCGTGCCGGTGCGGCGCTTCGTGCTCTGGGTGAGCTCGGCGCGAAGGATGTCTCGGTCATCCGAGACGGACGCGAAGAGCGGATGCCGCTGGAGGCGCTCGCGGTGGGCGACGTCTTCGTCGTGCGCCCGGGCGAGAAGATCGCCACCGACGGCATCGTGCGCGAGGGATCGTCGGCCGTCGACGCATCGATGATCACGGGGGAGTCGGTGCCGATCGAGGTTCGTGCCGGCGACGCCGTGACCGGGGCGACCGTGAATGTCGGAGGGCGGCTGCTCGTCGCGGCCACCCGGGTCGGAGCCGACACGCAGCTCGCACGGATGGCGCGGCTCGTCGAAGAGGCGCAGTCGGGCAAGGCCGAAGCCCAGCGGCTCGCCGACCGGCTGTCGGCCGTGTTCGTGCCGATCGTGTTCGGCATCTCTGCGGTGACCCTGGTCGTCTGGCTGCTCATCGGCGGTGGTGCGGCTGCGGCCTTCACAGCCGCCGTCGCAGTGCTGATCATCGCCTGCCCGTGCGCACTCGGCCTGGCGACGCCGATGGCCCTGCTCGTGGGCACCGGTCGCGGCGCGCAGCTCGGGGTGCTGATCAAGGGACCGGAGGTGCTCGAATCGACCCGTCGCGTCGACACGATCGTGCTCGACAAGACCGGAACGGTGACGACGGGTCGCATGACGCTCGTCGACGTCATCCCCGCTGAGGGGGAAGACGCGACCGAGGTGCTGCGGTTCGCCGCCGCGGTCGAGGATGCCTCGGAGCATCCCATCGCGCAGGCGATCGTGCGGGGTGCGACCGAGCGCATCGGCGAGCTGCCGCCGGTCGATGAGTTCCACAACGCACAGGGACGCGGCGTCACGGGTGTCGTGGAGTCGCGGGCGGTGATCGCCGGACGGCCGTCGTTGCTCGCGGACTGGGCGCTGCATCTCGATCCCGACCTCGAGTCGGCGTTCGATGCCGCGGAATCCGATGCGCGCACGGCGATCGCCGTGGCGTGGGACGGGCGGGTGCGCGGGGTCGTCGTCGTCGCCGATCAGGTCAAGCCGACGAGCGCCGACGCGATCGCCGCCCTTCGAGGGCTCGGGCTGCGACCCGTGCTGCTCACCGGCGACAACGAGACGGCGGCGCGGCGCACCGCCCTCGCGGTCGGCATCGAACAGGTGCGCGCGGGCGCGCTGCCCGAGGGCAAGGTCGATGAGATCGTCGCGCTGCAGCGGCAGGGGAGGGTCGTGGCGATGGTCGGCGACGGCGTCAACGACGCGGCCGCCCTCGCGCAGTCCGACCTCGGCATCGCGATGGGAACGGGGACGGACGCCGCGATCGAGGCATCCGATCTGACTCTCGTACGGGGAGACCTCTGGGGCGCAGTGGATTCCATCCGGCTCGCGCGGCGGACTCTCTCGACGATCCGCGGCAACCTCTTCTGGGCGCTCGCCTACAACGTGGCGGCGATCCCGCTCGCCGCGCTGGGGCTGTTGAACCCGATGCTCGCCGGGGCGGCGATGGCGTTCTCGAGCGTGTTCGTCGTCGTGAACAGTCTTCGACTGCGTCGATTCCGCAGTTCCTCCCCGCAGACAGTGCGCTAGAAGGCGGCCCGGGGCAGGGATATATTGGCTGGACGGAATCGTTCCGGGTCTGTGTCCTGTTCTGGGGAGCGATATGAGGGGCCTCGCTGTCGTCACCGGGGGACTGCTGCTGATCGGCGGAACCGTGCTCGTGGTGGTCGCCGACCAGCAGAGGGTCGATGCGCTCGATGAGGCCAGAGCCGCCGTCGTGCAGGCGGAGGAGAGGCTCGAGACCACCCGCGACGTCAACTACCGGCTCGCCGAGCGGCTGACCGCCCTTCGAACGACGATCGCCGAGCAGGAGACACAGCTGTCCGACACCTCGGGGTTCCCGCGATGACGGCGCACCCGTGTTCCGCAGGATGTTCTCGGTCACCCTCGTCGCCGCCCTGCTTCTCGCCTGCGGCGTGGTGAGTCGGGCTGTCGCGCTCGATGAAGACAGGGCTGCCGTCATCGCTGAGCTGCGGGCGCTGTCGCAGTCGACCCGCACGGCCGAGATGCGCACGGATCATCTCGAGGGCTCGATCGAGATCGCCGAAGACGCCACGGCAGACCGGGCTGCGGTGCTCGACGTGAGACCGGCATTCCTCGACGAGGTCGCCGCGCTGAGTTCGGCGATCTCGGGAGCCGACGGCAAGGTCGACACCGCTGCCCACCGGGCATCGGCACTGGCGGCTCAGAAGACGGTGCTCGCCGAACGCGACGATCCGGCCACCGTCATCGCTGCCACCGCGACCGTGCATGCGCTGATCGAGAAGGTGGGAGAAGACGTCTCGAGCTGGGAAGCGGCGCAGTACGCGGCCCCGTCGGGCCCCGCGTGGTCGTCGAGCGGGCCCGACGGATACGCGCGGGTGCGTGCTGCGCTCGACACGGTCGGCGGTGTCGGCGTCGGGCTGTACGAATCGGCATCCTGCGCGGGTGGCACGGCTCCCGCCTGCGCGAACAGCAACGGATACATCAAGTACCGCGCCGACATCGCGGGGTGGGGTGCCGACCGTTTGAACTGGGCGATGGCGCACGAGCTCGCGCACATCTACCAGTTCCGGGTCTGGGGGGCACTCACATCGTCCGACGCCTACTACTCGATGTTCGGTGGCGACCCCGAGTTCCTCGCGAACTGCATGGCGGTGGTGCGCGGGTACCCGGGCTCGGTCGGATGCGACGGGGCGCAGCAGTCCTGGTCGTCGGCGGTCTGGGTCGGCACGGTCCGCTGAGTCAGGCGACGGGTGTCGTCGTGTCGATCGCCGCGCGCAACGGGCGACGCATCGCTCGCCAGTAGGCGGTGGGGGCGAGCCGCACGAGCACGTCGATGAGACGAGCCTCCCGGCCGACCATCGTGCGCGCGCGTCGTCGCTCGGTCGCCCGCACGATCTGCGCCGCGGCATCCGCAGGCTCGGTGTGGTACATCGCGGCCTGTGCGGCGGCCGCCCGCGCCGCGACGGCGGGATCGATGGCCGCGGCGTATCGGCCGTGCAGGATGATGCCCGTGCGGACGCCTGCGGGGTAGACCGCGCCGACCGTCACCGATGTGCCCTCGAGCTCGTGGCGCAGCGCCTCGGAGAATCCTCGCACCGCGAACTTGCTCAGGGAGTACGGGATGCGCCCGGCAGGGGCGGCCAGCGCGTACACGCTCGCGAGATGCATGATGTGTGCGGCCGGCGCCGCGCGCAGTGCCGGCAGCAGCGCCTTCGTGATCGAGACGGTGCCCCAGAGGTTCACGTCGGTCAGCCAGCGCATCTCCTCCATCGTGAGCTGGTCGAGGGTGCCGAGCATCGATGAGCCGGCGCAGGTGATCAGGGCGTTGATGCGCGGGTGGGCGGCAGTGATCTCTTCTGCCGCGGCGAAGACCGCGTCGTCATCGCGCAGGTCGACGACGTGCGTGGTGACGGGTGTTCCGGGGGGTCGAGCAAGCTCTGCGGCGAGCGCGCCGAGCCGCTCGGCGTCGTGATCGATGAGGGCCAGGTGCACGCCGTCGCCGGCGAGCAGTCGGCTGATGTCCGCGCCCATGCCGCTCGCGGCGCCGGTGATGACGGTCGTGCTCCCGGCGAGGGTGAGACGCGTCATTGCAGTCCTCCTGCGATCGACGGTGCGCCGAAGCCCGGGGAGCGGGTCGGGGCGACCCGATTCCGATCCATTGTGGCCGACTGCATCCGGGAGCGATACCGGTACTCTCGAAGAGAGGAGGTTGCGGTGGGACGAACTGCGGATGCCATCGCCGAGGGCGTTGCTATCGCGACCGCTGCGGCGCGCCTCGCCGTGAAGAATCACATCCTCATCGGCACGATCGCCGAGAACGGCGTCTTCGACACCGACAGGTACGTCGCCGATGCGCGCGAAGCGCTGCGGGCGATGGCCGAGGAGTCGGAAGAGGTCGAGCGCAACCTGACGGAGCTGCGAAAGCGCGCTCGCGGCCGCCACTCCGACCCGTCGGGAACGCACGACTACCGCGACCGCGATGTGCGCAATCTGCGTCGACGGGCCAAGCAGTCGCACGGCGTCGCGACCAAGCTGCGCGAGATGATGGAGAACGACGCCGCGCTGCGCGTCATCGTCGAAGAGGCCCGCGAAGGCGCCTGGGCCGACGTGCGTCACAACCTCGATCGTCGGCTGCACGTCGAAGGCATGCGGCCCGACCAGGACCCCGACTACGACCGCATGCGCGAGGCGCGGATGCAGGCTCTGCGCCTCGTCGACCTGCAGGCGCTGTCGTCGCTGCAGCGTGCGAAGGCCAAGCGGAAGAACAAGCAGAACACGCCCGACGACGACGAGTAAGGGCTCGTTTCGCTTTCACGTCGCGTCTGTTGTAGGCTGTTCTACGGCCCGCTGAGCGGTCCAGGAGCGCCCGTAGCTCAATGGATAGAGCATCTGACTACGGATCAGAAGGTTAGGGGTTCGAGTCCCTTCGGGCGCACATCAGCTGAAACCCCCGTCGCGAAAGCGGCGGGGGTTTTGCGTTGTCCGGGGTGCTCGACTGCATCCGGCGCGCACGCAGCGAAGGAGATAACGCGCAACGAAGGACCGCTCGCCAGGAGTCGTCCTTCGTTACGAGAGTTCTCCTTCGTGACGGGTGGCGCGACGCTCTGATCAGTCCCTGCGCCACATCTCGCCGAGGGTGGATGTGCGGGGCAGCAGGCGCGGTTCGAGCGTCACGCTGCGCGACGGTGCGCCCGGGTTCGCGATCCGCTCGAGCAGCAGATCGACCGCGACCGCACCCATCTCTTCACCCGGCTGGCTCACCGTGCTGATCGGGATCGAGCTCTCGGATGCGAAGTGGTTGTTGTCGTAGCCGGTGATCGCGATGTCGCGGGGCACCGAGAAGCCGGGCACCTCGTTGAGGATCTGGATGAGGCCGATGGCCACCAGGTCGGATGCGGCGACGATCGCGTCATACGTGCCGATGCCGCGGGCGAGGATCTGCCTGCCGGCGTCGCGGCCGTGACGGATGTTCACGCCCCGGGTCTCGAGGATGTCGATCGACGCGTCGGGATGTGCGGCGGCCGCCTGCTCGGCGCCCTCCCAGCGCTGGTTGACGGCGGTGAGGAACCGCGGGCCGCCGACGAAAAGGAGGCGTCTGCGGCCGAGGGCGATCAGGTGCGAGGCCGCCAGGGCGCCGCCGTGGCGTTCGTCCACCGTGACTCCGGGGTAGGCGAGCGAGGGAGATTCGAAGTTGGCCAGCACGGTGGGCGTCGTGCGGTTCTCGGGATGCGGCGACTTCGCGAGCGCGGTGTCGAGCGGGGCGAGGATGATGCCGGCGACACGGGATCGGTCGAGCAGCTCGAGGTTGTGCACCTCGCGGTCGGGGTCGACATCGGAGTTGACGATCAGCACGTCCATCTTGTGTCGGCGCAGGGCGCGCTCGGCACCGCGGGCGATGTCGACGAAGAACGAGTTCCCGAGGTCGGCGAGCACCAGGCCGACGGAGGTGCTGTTGCCGGCGGCCAGTGAGCGTGCGGCGTCGTTGCGCACGAAGCCGAGTTCGGCGATGGAGGCGAGCACCTTGCGGCGCGTGGCCTCGCGGACCTTCTCGGGATTGTTGAGGGTGTTCG
>NZ_JAGGPD010000138.1 GCF_018613995.1 Microbacterium sp. ISL-103
GGAGGCCGGGGGAGTGCGCTTCACCGACGAGCGTGAACCGTGGGAGGCGCGAAAACTCTGGCTGCTGAACGGTGCTCACACCCTTCTCGCCTCGCTCGGTCGGCTTCACGGAAATCACACCGTCTCCGACGCCATCGCAGACGCGGACTGTCTTCGTGCTGTCGAGGCGTACTGGGATGAAGCCTGCCGACATCTTCCCCCGGAACTCGGACTGCGGGAGTACAGACTGGCGCTTCTTGACCGCTTCCGAAACCCTCGTATCCGGCACCTCCTCGCGCAGATCGGTCTCGACGCCGATACCAAGATGCGAGTGCGTATCGTGCCGGTGGCCGAGCGTGAACGCAGCGCGGGACACTCCGCCGACGCGTGTGCGAAGGTCGTCGCCGCATGGCTGGCGATCAACGGACGGGGAACTGACCGCTCGTCCGTCGAAAGCACGATAGCCGACGTCAGCCCCGTGCTCGGCGCTGACGCGGGGTTCGTCGAAGCGGTGCTCGCTAGCCGACGATCGGTCGACGATCTCACGCTTCGGTAACAAGTTGGCAATCGGTTGTCATTCGTCCAAAACCCTGCTTTACTGACACCAGACGCCGCCGTCCTCGTCCGCTTCACCCTCACTGACAAGCGGTTGCGCATCAAGTCGTTTCATCCAAAGGAGTATGAACAATGTGGAACACCCGTAAGCACACCCGCGTAGGGCGCCGCGTCGCGTTGCCCGCCGCGCTGCTGATCACGGCGCTCGTCGTCAGCGGCTGCTCGTCCAGCACCCCCGAGGCCGAGGGCGATACGACCGCCGTCGTCGAGAAGGACCTCGCGGTCGCCGCGGTGTCCGCCCCCAACTCGCTCGACCCCGCCCAGATCGTCGACGGTCAGCAGATGTTCGTCTGGTCTTCGGTGCTCGACACCCTGCTGCGCAAGGACCCTGAGACAGGGGAGCTGCTTCCCGGCGCCGCGGAGAAGTGGGAGTACAACGAAGACGGCACCCAGCTGACCCTCACGCTGCGTGACGGCATGACCTTCAGCTCCGGGGACCCGGTCGATGCTGTCGCCGTCACTGCCACGCTGCTGCGTTCGAAGGCCACTCCGGGGGCTGTGCAGAGCCGCCTCGCCGCGGTCGCGGATGTCGTCGCGGAGGACGACAAGACCGTCGTCATCACCTTCTCGGCGTTCGATCCGCAGTTCCTCGACAACCTCGCCCAGGGCCCCGGTGCCATCGGCGATCCCGCGACCATGGACGAAGAGCGCACGGCCACCGACCCCATCGGCTCCGGCCCGTTCACGCTCGACGTCGAGAAGACGGTGCCCGGCAGCAGCTACGTCCTCGTCAAGCGCGACGACTACTGGGATGCCGACAACGTGCCGTTCAAGACACTCACCGTCAAGGTGCTGCAGGACCCGACGGCATCGCTCAACGCCCTGCAGGCGGGCGAGCTCAACGCGGCGACCGTGCAGTCGCAGGTCGTCTCGCAGCTCGACTCGAACAAGTTCACCATCACGGTGAACGATGCGGTGGCCGTGGGGTACCTCAACATCCTCGATCGCGCCGGCGAGAAGTTCCCGGCGCTCGGTGATGTCAAGGTGCGTCAGGCGATCAACATGGCGATCGACCGCGAGGGCGTGCTCAAGGGCATCTTCAGCGGAGTGGGCATCGCCACGACGCAGCTGGTCAGCCCGTTCGGCGAGGTCTACGACGAGAAGCTGAACGACGAGTACGAGTACGACCCCGAGAAGGGCAAGGAGCTCGTCGAAGAGGCGGGCTACGCCGGCGAGACCTTCCAGATCCCGAGCACCTTCCTCAGCACCACGATCGAGCCCGTGCTCACGCAGGCGTTCGCTGACATCGGTCTGACCCTCGAGTGGGTGACCGTGCCGCCGCAGCAGGCGCAGGCAGCTGCCCGTTCCGGTGACTACGGGCTCTACTACCAGATCCTCGGGTTCAACTCCGATTCCGCTGATCTCGCGACCACGATCGGTGCCGCCGGCTTCGGCAACCCGACCGGGTACACCGATCCGACGCTCGACGGCTACTTCGACGAGATCAACAACACCGTCGACTTCGCGGATGCTCTCCCCGTCTACAAGGAGCTGAACCAGTACGTCGTGGATCAGGCGCTCGTCGCCCCGATCGCCTACATCGGCGCGACCTGGGCGACCGCTGACGGGATCACCTACGTCGGCAAGGCGAACACCCTCGCAACCATCCGACAGTTCGACGTCACCGAGTGAGTGACGGGTGGGGGTGCGGTCCGCCGCATCCCCACCGCANNCTCGGCGCCGGCGTCGTGCTCGCGATACTGGTCACCCTCATCACCTTCCTCCTCCTCAGCACCTCGTTCCGCGACGTGGCTCAGGCGATCCTCGGTACGTCGGCGACGCCCGAGGTGGTCGACGATCTGATCGCTGCCAAGGGGTGGGATCGACCCGTCCTCGTGCAGTACTTCGACTGGCTGATCCACGCGGTGCAGGGCGACTTCGGTGTCTCGGTGTACACCTCACTGCCGGTCGGTCCGTCGGTGCTGCAGCGGCTCGCGGTCACGCTCTCGATCATCGTCCCGGCGCTGATCCTGACGGTCATCCTCTCTGTCTTCCTCGGAGTCTGGGCGGCATCGCGCGGCGGGATCGTCGACCGCATCGCCCAGGGGATCTCCCTGATCGGCTACATCGTTCCCGGCCTCCTGCTGGCGATCGTCCTCGTGGTCGTGTTCGCGGTGCAGCTCAAGTGGCTTCCGGCAACGGGATTCACTCCGTTCGCGGAAGATCCCGCTGCATGGGTGCGCAGCATCACGATCCCGGTGATCGTGCTCACCATCGGCGGTGTGGCCAACATGGCGGCTCAGGTCCGCGGCCGCATGATCGACGAGCTCCGTCGCGACTACATCCGAACCCTGCGCACGCGGGGATCATCCACCACGTCGATCGTCATCAAGCACGCTCTGCGCAATGCCGCGAGCCCCGCGCTCACGGTGATGTCGCTGGAGTTCATCCAGATGTTCGGCGGTGCGCTCATCATCGAGAACGTCTTCGCTCTGCCGGGCTACGGCAGCTTCGCGTTCAACGCCTCTCTTCAGGGCGACATCCCCGTGATCATGGGCATCACCGCCTTCGGTGTGCTGCTCGTCACCGTCGTCAACCTCCTCACTGACCTGGCCAACGGCTGGTTGAACCCGAAAGCGAGAGTCCATTGAGCGACGAACGCCCACCCCAGACCAACACCGGCACAGTGACGCCGCCCAGCACCGAGCTGCTCGTCACCCTCGAGAACGCCGCGAAGACCCGCACGTCGACCTGGCGCCGCATCCTGCGCGACCCGCAGGCGGTCGTGACACTCGGGCTTCTCGCGGTGATCTTCCTGCTCGGGCTGCTCACACCATGGCTCGCGCCGCACGGCCCGAACGACGCCGAGCTCTCGATGATCAACGCGCCGGTCGGCACGCCGGGGTACCTGCTCGGTGCCGACGAAGCCGGGCGAGACATCCTCTCGCGGCTGCTCCACTCGATCAACACGGCAGCGATCTCGGCTCTGATCGGAGCCGGTGTCGCTCTGCTCGTCGGAGTCGTCGCCGGCCTCATCGGCGGCTACTTCGGAACCGTGACGCGAGCGACCACCGAGTGGCTGTTCAACCTCATCATGACCTTCCCCGGCATCCTGCTGCTGATCATCCTGATGCCGGTCACCGGGGGCGACTACCGCTTCACGATGCTGATCTTCGGCGTGCTGCTGTCGCCGGGCATCTACCGCATCGTCCGCAACCTCGTGCTCGGCGTGAAGAACGAGCTCTACGTCGATGCCGCCCGGGTGTCGGGACTCGGCAACCTGCGCATCCTCGGTCGCCATGTGCTCTTCGTCGTGAGAGGGCCGATCATCATCGCCGCGGCCTTCATGGCAGGCTCCGCGATCGCGGTGCAGTCGGGTCTGGCGTTCCTCGGCGTCGGTTCGCTGCAGATCCCGAGCTTCGGCTCGATGATCTCCTCGGGCTTCCGTAACCTCTACATCGCTCCGACGCAGTTCCTCTGGCCGAGCCTGCTGCTCGGCGTCATCACGGCGTCGCTCGTGCTGCTCGGCAACGCTCTGCGCGACATCCTCGAGGGCTCCATGCCGAAGCCTGCCAAGGTGGGTCGCGGTCAGCGTGTGCTCGACAGCGCCGGAGAGGCGACGGCCGCGCGGACGGGGCTGCTCGAGATCAACGACCTCGCCATCGCCTATCCGAGACCGAGCGGCGGCCTGAACGAGGTCGTGCGCGGCGTCGACCTGTCGATCGCCCGTGGGCAGATCGTCGGGCTGGTCGGCGAATCCGGATCGGGAAAGTCGCAGACCGCGTTCGCCTCGCTGGGGGTGCTGCCCAACGAGGCGGTGATCACCCGCGGGTCGATCCGCTTCGACGGGCGCGAGCTCGTCGGACTCACGGACGCCCAGATGCGTCCGCTGCGGGGCAAGGAGATCGCCTACATCCCGCAGGAACCCATGTCGAACCTCGATCCGTCCTACAAGGTCGGCGCACAGCTCGTCGAGGGCGTGCGGTCGGCGCTCGGCGTGACACGCGCAGAGGCATCCGCTCGCGTGCTCGCACTGCTGGAGAGGGTGGGCATCGCCGACCCGCAGCGCACCTTCGACTCGTACCCCCATCAGATCTCGGGTGGCATGGCGCAGCGTGTGCTGATCGCGGGCGCGGTCGCGAGTCGGCCGAAGCTGTTGATCGCCGACGAGCCGACGACCGCACTCGATGTCACGGTGCAGGCCGAGATCCTCGACCTGCTGCGAGATCTGCAGTCCGAGCTCGACATGGCGATCCTCCTGGTGACGCACAACTTCGGCGTCGTCGCCGACCTCTGCGATCGCATCGCGGTCATGCAGAACGGCGTGATCGTCGAGTCCGGCACGGCTGCGGACGTGTTCTCGCACCCGACGCACGAGTACACGAAGATGCTGCTCGGTGCGATCCTCGACGAGAGCACGGTCCGCACGGATCCGCCCGTCGCCGCCCCCGATGAAAGGACCGAGCGATGAGCCTCCTCGAGATCGATGAGCTTCGTGTCGCCTTCCCCGGACGGGGATGGCGGGCCAAACCGGTGGAGGTGCTGCACGGCGTCTCGCTCGACGTCGCGCCGGGGGAGACCCTGGGCCTGGTCGGCGAATCCGGATCGGGTAAGACCACGATCGGACGCGCGGTGCTCGGCCTGGTGAAGCCGTCCGGCGGGGACATCCGGTTCGACGGGACGTCGATCGCCGGGATCTCACCTCGCGATCGACGCCGCCTGTCTCGCGACATCCAGGTGGTGTTCCAAGACCCGTACACGTCGCTCAACCCCTCGATGACGATCGGAGACATCCTCGCCGAGCCGCTGGTGATCCAGGGCGCGACGGCGAAGGATGCCCGTTCGCGGGTCAAGACCCTGCTCGACCAGGTGGGGTTGCCCTCGGATGCGGTCGAGCGACTGCCCCGGGAGTTCTCGGGCGGTCAGCGTCAACGCGTGGCCATCGCTCGTGCGCTCGCTCCCCAGCCGCGCCTGATCGTGTGCGACGAGCCGGTGTCCGCTCTCGACCTCTCGACACAAGCGCGCGTGCTCGATCTGTTCGTCGAGATCCAGCGGGCGACCGGGGTCGCCTATCTCTTCGTGTCGCACGATCTCTCCGTCGTCCGCCACATCAGTCACCGGGTGGCAGTGCTGTACCGCGGCGACTTGGTCGAGACGGGACCTGCCGAGCATGTGACCTCGACCCCCGACCATCCCTACACGCAGAAGCTGCTGCTCGCGGCGCCGGTCGCCGACCCCGCCCGTCAGCGCGAGCGGCGACTCGAGCGCCGCCGCATCATGGAGGCATCATGACCCAGAATCCGATCATCCCCGGCTACCACCCGGATCCTTCGATCTGCCGCGTCGGCGACGACTACTACCTCGCGAACTCGAGCTTCGAGTACTCGCCGGGCGTCCCGCTGTTCCACTCCCGTGACCTGGTCTCGTGGCCGCAGATCGGCAACATCCTCGACCGACCGGAGCACCTCGACGTGCGCACCGGACTCGCGGGTGCCAGCGGCGGGATCTACGCTCCGACGCTGAGGCACCACGACGGCCGATTCTGGATGATCACGACGAACATCCACGAGGTCGGCCGCGGTCACATCCTGACTCATGCCGACGACCCCCCCGGCCCGTGGAGCGATCCCGTCTACGTCGCAGGTCTCATCGGTATCGACCCGGACATCGCGTGGGAAGACGACGGCACCTGCTTCGTGACGTGGAGCGACGTGATGCGCGGCGGCATCTCGCAGGCCGTCATCGATCCGTTCACCGGCGAGGTGCTGTCGGAGCCGCGGTCGCTGTGGGCGGAAACCGGCGGCGCGCACGCCGAAGGACCGCATCTGATCCGCCGCGGAGAGTGGTGGTACCTGCTCGTCGCCGAGGGCGGCACCGGGCCCGGCCACATGGTGACGATCGCGCGTTCGTCGAGCATCAGCGGACCTTTCGAGCCGGCGCCGACCAATCCGATCCTCACCCATCGCAGCACGAGCGCGGCCGTGCAGTCGACGGGGCACTCCGATCTCGTCGACCTCGCCGACCGATCGTGGGCGCTCGTGTTCCTCGCGACGCGGCCGCGCGGCACCTTCCCTCGCTGGCACACCAACGGGCGGGAGACGTTCCTCGCGGGGGTGGACTGGGTCGATGATTGGCCGGTGATCGACGAGGAGCGCTACGACGTCCCGCTCGCGAAGACCTCGTTCGTCGAGGAGTTCAAGGACGAGTCATTGCATCCGCGGTGGATCTCGCCGGGAACCTCGCCGTCGTCGTTCGCCCGCACGAGCACCGACGGCCTGCTCCTCGAGCGGGGGAGGGACGCGCTCGCCGAGAGTGCCGAGCGGCTGCTCGCGGTGCGCGCCGAAGATGAGCTCTGGTCGGCCCGCCTGCACGCTACGGGCGACGTCGCGCTCTCGGTGCGCATGGACGACGCGCACCAGCTGCTGATCGAACGCCGCGGCGCAGAGGTGCGCGCACGCATCGTCATCGGGCCGCTGAGCGACGTGGTCGCGCGGGCAGAGGCTCCGGCGGATGCGGTGCTCGAGATCCGGGCCACGGAGTTCGAAGCTGAGCGCGGCGCGCGTCGCGGTCCCGACCTGCTGCGCGCCGGTCTTTCTTCGGCGGAGGGCTTCGTCGAGCTCGCCACCCTCGACGGTCGGTATCTGTCGACCGAGGTCGCAGGTGGTTTCACGGGACGGGTCATCGGCGTCGAGGCTCTCGGAGAGCAGGTCGTCGTCAGCAGGTTCGAATACGAGTCGGGTGCTGCTGCGGAGTGATCAGTCCTGCGCATCGGGCTTCAGCTCAGGCACGAAGGTCGACATCAGCGACGTGACGCACGCATCGACGTCGATCGCCGAACGGTCGAAGAGCCACTGCGTGTGCAGCCCGTCCATCGCGCCGATGGTGATCGCTGCGAGGTGTGCCGGGGGCATATCCGTCGACAGGCGCCCCTCATCGCCGAGCCGGCTGAACAGGCGGGTCACGAACGAGCGGATGTTGCGGTAGCGCGTCTCGAAGTAGTCGTGCGCCGGGTGAGCGGGCGCCGTCGCCTCACCGGTGAGCACGGCGCTCAGCTCCACCAGGCCGACGCGTTGATCCCGTTCGATCAACGTCGTGGCCATGCCGCGGAGCACATCGAGCGGATCGGCTCCGGTGCTCAAGACCTCGTTGCGGGCGAGGTAGTCGGCGCTGCGCTCGTCCTGCAGCGTGAGAACGGCCATGAGCAGGTCCTCTTTACGGGGAAAGTGATGCAGCAGCCCGGTGTGGCTGATGCCCGCCCGACGAGCGATCTCGGCCATCGAGGCCCCGTGGAACCCGGACTCGCCGAAGATCGTGAGGCAGGCATCCAGGATGCCGCGGCGGACGGCTGCGGTCTTGGCGTACTGGGCCATCGATACCTCCGACGATCAAAATAGTGAGAGCTTTCTAATTTTATGTTACCGTGAGGTGGCAATCGGTTGTCACGGTTGCTCTGATCGAGAGGATCCCTCAATGACGAACTTCCCCACCGGCTTCCTCTGGGGCGCCGCCACCGCCGGACACCAGATCGAAGGCAACAACGTCAACAGCGACTGGTGGGAGCGCGAGCTGACCATGCCGGGCATGGAGCCCTCCGGTGATGCCGTCGACAGCTACCACCGCTACCGCGAGGACATCGACCTGCTCGCCGATGCCGGCCTCGACACCTACCGGTTCAGCCTCGAGTGGTCGCGCATCGAGCCGGTCGAAGGCCAGTTCTCTCGCGCAGAGCTCGCGCACTACCGCCGCGTGATCGACTACTGCTTGTCGCGCGGTGTCACGCCCTTCGTCACGCTGCAGCACTTCACGACGCCGCGGTGGTTCGCGAACGACGGTGGGTGGACGTCGCCGAAGGCCAAGGATCGGTTCCTCAGCTTCGTGACCCAGGCCACGACGATCCTCGACGGCGTCGAGTGGGTCGCGACCATGAACGAGCCGAACATGCAGGCGGCCATCATGACGGCGATGCGCCGCATGGCCGCTCAGGGCGGACAGTGGCAGAGCCCCACCGTCGAGGCGGATGCGGCCGGGAGCGACGCACCTGCGGAGAAGGACGAGAAGAAGCAGCATGGCTCGTTCCTGCAGGACGCCGACCCCGAGATCGGCCGCGCGTTCGTCGAGATCCACCACGCCGCCCGCGAGATCGTGCGCGCCCGCACGAACGCGA
>NZ_JAGGPD010000139.1 GCF_018613995.1 Microbacterium sp. ISL-103
GCCGGCCAGAGGCGGGGGGTGACTCCAGTGTCGTTTCGAGACTGGAGTCACCCGCCGGCGTGGCTTCGGACTCGAGCGATGTCGAGCTGAAGGTCATGCTCAGCCCTTCGAGGGGTCCTTGAGACCGATGATCGTCAGGTCCGTCAGGTTGGTGCTCGGGTAGTAGCCGGCGATGTTCTCACCGGGCAGGAAGATGCCCTTGCTGAACACGAGCGGCGCGATGGGCGAGACGCCCATGATCTGCTCGTCGAGGTCGCCCCACGCGTTCTTCGCCTCATCGACGTCGGTCATCGCGGTGATCTCGTCGATGCGGTCGTTGATGGCCGGGTCGTCGATCTGGGCGAGGTTCGAGTTACCCTTCTCGAAGATGTTCCGACCGTCGAACAGCGGCGGGATGATCGTGCTGGCGCTCGAGGCCCAGTCCGGGCACCATCCGGTGATCGCGGCGTCGTGCTGCTGCGACGGGGTGCCGATCGTCTCGTAGTAGATCGAGGTGTCGATGACGTTGAGGTTCACCGTGATGCCGAGCGGCTCGAGAGCCTGCTGGATCGCCTCGGCCTGCCCCTGCATGAGCGGCTGCGAGCGGATGTCGAGGGTGAACTCGAATCCGTCCGAGAGACCGGCCTCGTCGAGCAGCTCCTGAGCCTTCTCAGTGTCGCCCTTGTCGCCCTCGGTCTCCCACAGGTTGAAGTCCTTGAAGCTCGAGACCACCGGCGGGATGATCGTGTACGCCGGGTCGGCGAGCTGCGTGCCGCCCGAGGCGTTGACGAGCGCCGAGCGGTCGATCGCCCAGTTGATCGCGTTCCGCACGTTCACGTCGTCGAACGGAGCCTTGGTCGTGTTCATCGACATGTAGGTCGTGCAGAAGGCGTCGGCGGTGATCGCGCGGTCCTTCAGCTGCGGGGTCTGCAGACGAGGCAGGGTGGCCGCGCTCACGGTGCCCGCGATCGCGCTCTGATCGTCGCTCTGACCGGCGATCATGCGCTCGTCGATCGTGGCGGGATCGATGCCGATCTCGAACTCCCAGTTGTCGGGGTAGGCCTTGCGCACGTCATCCGTCGCGTCGTCCCAGTACTCGTTGCGCTCGAGCACGATCGAGCTGCCCGGGGTGTACTCGGCGAGCGTGTACGGGCCCGAGGCGATGACGTCCTTGATGAACTCGTCGCCGGCGCCGGTGCCCTCGGGGAACGGCACGGCGTTGGGCTGCGCGAGCACGTTGTCGAACTCGGGGAACGGCTTCTTCAGGTGGAAGACGATCGTCTTGTCGTCGGGCGTCTCGATCGTGGGCAGGTCGCCCGTGACGTACGGTCCCTGGTAGCCCTCAGGTGCGTCGATGACCTGACGCAGATAGGGCGAGCCGATGCCGACCTGGGGGTCCCACGAGCGCGAGATGCCGAACTTCATCGCCTCGGACGTGATGGGGGTGCCGTCGTCGAAGAAGATGTCGTCCTTGAGCGTGTACGTCCAGGTCAGGCCGTCTTCCGACGCCTCGCCGAGCGACTCGGCGAGGTCGGGGACGATCTTGTTGGGGTCATCCGCGTCGCCGGCCGCCTGCATGGTGAGGCCGCGGTAGATGAGGCGGTAGAACGCGTTGACGCCGCCGTCGAATCCACGGGCGGGGTCGAGGTACGAGAAGTCGGCGTTCTGGAGCATGTGCACCGTGCCGCCCTTCTCGGGGGTGCCACCCGTGCCGGGCTGGGAGGCGTCGGATGCGCCTCAGCCGGCAGAGCAGCCGGTGATGAGCAGAGCGGATGCGGCGGCCGCGGCGATGAACCCGGGGAGCCTCTGAGATGCGGTCACGAGACCAGAACTTTCTGTCGTTAGCGCCATTGCGAATGGTTTCCATAGAACCCCATGACAGTGCAATGTACAACTGTACTGGTGAATCTTTTCTACTCCAGGATGTGCGCGATGCCCGATCTCGTAACACGATCGTCACTCGCGGGGCGCGCTCTCACCCTCGCCCGCCGAGCGGGGTGAGCGTCGCCGTACGAGACGAAAAGTCCCGGTCCGGCGCGCTTCCAGACCCTCAGCGCACCAGCGAGGGCCGCTTGCTGTCGAACTGCCAGTCGGGCACGAGGTACTGCATCCCGACGGCGTCGTCTCGGGCGCCGAGCCCGTGCTCGACGTAGAGCTCATGCGCCTCGGCGAGCCGCGCGCGGTCGATCGTCACCCCGAGCCCCGGGCGGTCGGGCACCCGCACCGCCCCGTCGCGGATCTGGGGCGCATCGACCGTCAGCTGCTGGCCGTCCTGCCAGATCCAGTGCGTGTCGAGTGCGGTGATCTCGCCCGGCGCCGCTGCTCCGACCTGGGTGAACATCGCCAGCGAGATGTCGAAGTGGTTGTTCGAGTGCGAGCCCCAGGTCAGGTCGAAGTCGTTGCACAGCTGCGCCACCCGCACCGAACCCGCCATGGTCCAGAAGTGCGGATCCGCGAGCGGGATGTCGACGGCATCCGAGCGGATCGCGTGCGCCATCTCGCGCCAGTCGGTCGCGATCATGTTCGTCGCCGTCCGCAGGCCGGTGCGCCGCCGGAACTCCGCCATGACCTCTCGACCCGAGAACCGGCCTTCTGCACCGCAGGGGTCTTCGGCGTAGGCGAGCACATCGCCGAGGCGTCGGCCGATGCGCACCGCGTCGTCGAGCAGCCAGGCCCCGTTGGGGTCGAGCGTGATGCGCGCGTCGGGGAAGCGCCGGGCGAGCGCGGTGACGACGTCGGCCTCGACCTCGCCGTCGAGAACACCGCCTTTGAGCTTGAAGTCCGAGAACCCATAGCGCTCCTGCGCGGCTTCGGCGAGACGCACGACGCCCTCGGCCGTCATCGCCTCTTCGCGCCGCACGCTCTGCCAGGTGTCGCCGCTCTCGCGCAGATAGGGAAGGTCGGTCCGGTCGGCGTCGCCGATGAAGAACAGGTACCCCAGCATCGGCACGCTGTCGCGCTGCTGGCCGTCGCCGAGAAGCTCGGCGACCGGGACTCCGAGGTGCTGGGCGTGCAGATCGAGCAGCGCCGATTCGATGCCGGTGACGGCGTGCACGGTCGTGCGCAGATCGAATGTCTGCAGCCCCCGACCACCCGCGTCGCGATCGGCGAAGCGCGTCGCGACCGAGCGCAGCAGCGAACGGTATCGGCCAACCGGCTGGCCCACGAGCGGGTCGCCGGCTTCGGCGATCGTCCGGCGGATCGATTCACCACCGGGAACCTCACCGAGGCCCTCGCGTCCGTCAGAGTCGGTCGCGATGACGATGTTGCGTGTGAAGAACGGTCCGTGCGCTCCCGAGAGGTTCAGCAGCATCGAGTCATGACCCGCGACCGGAACGACCTCGATCCTCTCGATGGTCGGGACAGCGGTCATGCCGACACCTCGCGCCGCCCGTCGACGAGACGCGGCAGGTGCCAGGGGTTGGCATCGCGCAGCGACTCGGGCAGCAGCTCGTCGGGGATGTTCTGATAGGCCACCGGGCGCAGGAAGCGCTCGATCGCGAGGGTTCCGACGCTCGTGGTGCGCGAGTCGCTCGTCGCGGGGAAAGGTCCGCCGTGCACCATCGCGTGCCCGACCTCGACCCCGGTGGGCCACCCGCCCGCGAGGATGCGCCCGACCCTGCGCTCGAGCACCGGCAGCAGAGCGGCCGCGAGCTCGTGATCGTCTGCGCTCAGCTGCAGCGTGGCGGTCAGCTGACCCTCCAGCTGCGATGCCGCCTCGATCAGTTCGGTCACGTCGCCGTAGCGCACGACCAACGAGGCCGCACCGAAGATCTCTTCGCTCAGCACCTCGTTCGCATCGAACTCCGGCAGATCGGCGGCGTGGATCACCGGCGCCGGAGCGTGCGGGCCCTCGCCGTCGGTGCCCCGCGCGAGCACCTCGGCGTGGGCATCTCTCGTTGCGACGCCGTCGCGCCAGGCGGCGGCGATGCTCGGCGAGAGCATGGTCTGCCCTGTGGCCGCGCGCAGGGAATCCGAGACGGCCCGCAGGAACGCCTCTCCCTCGGGGCCGCGAGGGACGAACACGATGCCGGGCTGCGTGCACAGCTGCCCGCTCGACCCCGTCGCACTCTGCACGTACCCCGCGGCGAGCGCGTCGACGTCACCCCGCAGCGCCCCCGGAAGGATGAAGACCGGGTTGACCGAGCTCATCTCGGCGTACACGGGAATCGGCACCGGCCGCGCCTGTGCCGTGCGCACGAGCGCGAGGCCGCCCTCGCGCGAGCCGGTGAAGCCGACCGCATGGATGTCGGGATCGGCGACGAGCGCCTGGCCGACGCTGCGTCCGGGACCGAAGATGTGCGAGAACACCCCGGGGTGCAGGCCATGGGTGTCGATGGCGCGCGCGATCGCCGACGCGACGAGCTCGCTCGTGCCGGGGTGCGAGCTGTGCGCCTTGAACACGACCGGGCATCCGGCGGCCAGAGCGGATGCGGTGTCTCCCCCGGCCGTCGAGAACGCGAGCGGGAAGTTCGACGCCCCGAACACGGCCACCGGTCCGAGGGCGATCTTGCGCTGGCGGATGTCGACTCGCGGCAGAGGTGTGCGGTCCGGCCGCGCCGGATCGATCCGCACGCCGCGGTGCTCACCCGCGCGGACGACCTCGGCGAACAGCCGCAGCTGCCCAGTGGTCCGTGCCCGCTCGCCGAGAAGGCGCGCCTCGGGCAGCCCCGTCTCCTGCATCGCCCGCGCAATCAGCGTGTCGCCGATCGCCTCGATCTCGTCGGCGATCGACTCGAGGAACGCCGCGGGAGCCTCGGGGGCGAGGCTCGAGAACGAGGGGAAGGCCTCTGCCGCGGCGGTCGTCGCCGCACGGAGCTGCTCCACATCGATCTGCGAGTACGGCGGGTCGAGCCTCTCATCGGTGGCGGGCGCGATGGCGTGCAGCGCTGCGCCGGTGCCGGGCACGGAACGGCCGGCGATCGAAGAATGCCCGGTGAGGACGGCAGTGGTCATGTCTCACTCCTTGATACGACGGGGAACGGCGAGAGGATCAGGCGGGAACCGAGGCGAGCAGTCCGGCGCGCTCGAGCAGCTGCGCCAGGTCGGCGTCATCCTGCGCCGACAGGTCGTGCAGCGGTGGGCGGACGGGCCCCACGCCGTGCCCGGTCAGGCGCAGCCCCGCCTTGACGATCGAGACGCCGAACCCGCGTCCGCGGTTGCGGATCCCGATGTAGGGCAGCACGAAGCGCCCCAGCTTCTCGGTCACCGCGACGCGATCCTGAGCGCGCACATCGCGGTAGAACTCGAGCGCGAACTCGGGGACGAAGTTGAACATCGCGGACGAGTAGGTGCTCATGCCCATCTGCAGCAGCGGCAGCGCGTAGGTCTCGGCGGTGGGCAGACCGCCCAGGTAGAACAGTCGCTCGCCGTTTCGCACGTAGACCGATGCCAGGTGCTCGATGTCGCCCGTCGCGTCCTTGAAGCCGACGACGTTCTCGTGCCGTTCGGCGAGGATCGCCATCGTCTCGGCCGAGTAGATGGCGTTGCCGCGGTTGTAGACGATGATCGCGAGGCGCGTCGACGCGGCGATCGCCGAGACGTGCTCGACGAGCCCCGGCTGGTCGCACTCGGTGAGATACGGCGGCAGCACGAGGATCCCCTCGGCTCCTGCCTCCTCAGCCGCTCGGGCGTTCGCGATCGCGTGCCGGGTCCAGCCGCCGGCCGATGCGAGCACCGGCACCTCGGGCCGCGACGACTGCACTGCGGCACGGACGACCGCCGCCGACTCCGCAGCATCGAGGCTGAATCCCTCGCCGGTGCCGCCGGCTGCGAAGAGACCGGCGACGTCGAACCCCGCCTGCCACTCGACGTGCTCGCGGTAGCGCTTCTCGTCGAATTCGAGGTCCGGCGTGAAGGCCGTCGCGGGGAACGAGAGAAGACCTTCGCGAAGGTGGTCGGCCAGCTCGGTGGGCGTGAATCGTGCCACGGTGCACTCCTGGGGTGTCGCGCCGGTGTCCGGCTCGGATCTGAACAATCGTCACGCTATGCGTGAAACGATGCGCCTACAAACCAAATGGTGGATGGATCAATGCACCGTCTGCATCAGACTGCCGACATCTCCGGCACCGGCGTCGGCAGGGGCTCGCCGGCGAGGTAAGCCCGGAGGTTCGCCAGAGTGAGGTCTCGCATGTCGCGCCTGGTCTCGTGCGTGCCGCTGCCGACGTGCGGCAGCAGCGTGACGTCATCGCGGATCAGACGCTCGGGCACATGCGGCTCGTGAGCGAACACGTCGAGACCCGCTCCCGCGATCTCGCCGCCCTCGAGAGCGGCGATCAGCGCATCCTCATCGACGACCGAGCCGCGTGCGATGTTCACCAGGAACCCGTCCTGACCCAGGGCGCGGATCACCTGGGCGTCGACCAGGCCCTCGGTGGCGGCTCCGCCGGGAACCGCGACGACGAGCACATCCGATCGGCGTGCGAGTTCGACGGCGGATGCCACATGCTCCCACGGCACATCGTCGACCGGACGCCGGGTCGTGTACAGGATCGTCGCATCGAACGCGGCGGCGCGACGGGCGATCGCCTGCCCGATGCGGCCGAGACCGAGCACGCCGACCGTGCTGCCCGAGAACCGACGCGTCAGCGGAAAGCCTGCGGACTCCCACCGCCCCTCGCGCAGGAACCTCTCGGAGGCCCCGAACCGACGGAACACGTCGAGCATGAGCCCGAGCGCGGTGTCGGCGACGCAGTCGGTGAGCACGTCGGGCGTGTGGGTCACCTGGATGCCGCGGGCGACCGCCTGGGCGACGTCGGTCGTGTCGTACCCCACCCCGAAGTTCGTCACGATCTCGAGGTTCGGAAGCGCCGCCATGAGCGCCGACGGAACACCGTTTCGGCCACTCGTGACGACGGCCCGCACCTTCGCCGCATCCGCCGGATCGAGGGTCGCGACGTCGTCGGGAAGACGCATCACGGAGTACTCGTCCTGCAGCGTCTTCTCGAGCGAGCCGAGCAGCGGGCCCGCTTGAGCGACCGAGCCGGGGGCGAGCGGAGAGGTGGTGTCAGCGAAGTTCGTCATGGCGCGAGACTATGACCCGCCAACGATGCAGTTCCATAAGCGAAGTTGCATGGATTGATGCGCCTGCGGCATCTATGGGGGGAGAACGGCGGAATCTCGCGGATCGCAGCACGACCGCCGGATGCCGCGGGGCGTCAGGGCTCGGCACGGACCGCCGATGCGGCGGCCGCACCTGTTGACGCTCGGGAGACGGTCTGCGACATTCACAACGGGCCGACAGCCAACGAGGGCCGCGGCCGTCCCCTACCTGGAGGAACCGATGAAGCTTTCTTCCCCCCGACGCAGAGGCACCCGGGCAGCCGCGGTCACTGCCGGAATCGCATCGATCGCACTGCTCGCTTCGTGCTCCGTCGCCAACTCGGAGTCGGAAGGCGGCGGCGAGGGCGGCACGGATGACACCCTCCGCGTCGTGCTCACTCAGGAGCCCCCGACGCTCGAGGCGTGCGACGCCAACCTCACCTCGACCGGCGTGGTCGTGCGCAGCACCGTGACCGAGCCCCTGGTCGAGCGCAACCCCTCGACGGGCGAGCTCGAACCCCTGCTCGCCACCGAGTGGGAGCAGACCGGCGACACCGAGTGGACGTTCACCGTCCGCGACGACGTCACCTTCCAGGACGGCACGCCCTTCGACGCGGAAGCCGCCGCCTACTCCATCGATCGCGCCGTGAACGGCGACCTCGGCTGCAACGTCGAGGGCTACATCTTCGGCGACGACGACCTCGAGGTCGCGGCCACCGACGCCACGACCCTCACGGTCACCACCCCGAGCCCCGACCCGATCCTGCCACTGAAGCTCTCGTTCATCGAGATCGTCTCGCCCGAGACCTCGAACACCGAGTTCGTGCGCGAGCCGATCGGCACGGGCCCCTACGCGATCGGCGAATGGCAGGCCGGCACGAACCTGACGCTCGAGCGCAACGACGACTACTGGGGCGACGCGCCGCAGTTCGCCGAGGTCGAGTACCAGTGGCGCTCCGAGGGCACCGTGCGCGCCGCGATGATCACCAGCGGCGAAGCCGACATCGCTCTCGGCCTCAGCGCCGAAGACGGCATCGGCGACCTGGGCGTGAGCTACCCGAACAACGAGACCATCGCCCTGCGCTTCTCGGGCGAGACGGCTCCGCTCGACGACATCCGCATCCGTCAGGCGATCAACTACGCGATCGACCGCGAGGGCATCGTGTCGTCGCTCTACCCCGACGGCGACAAGGTCGCCGCGCAGCTGATCCCCGAGGGCATCGTCGGGTTCAACGCCGACCTCGAGCCGTGGGAGTATGACCCCGAGAAGGCGAAGGAGCTGGTCGACGAGGCTGCGGCCGACGGCGTCCCGGTCGACACGAAGATCCTCATGCCGGTGCGCACCGCGCAGTTCCCGAAGGTCAGCGAGCTCGGCGAGGTCCTGCGCGAGCAGCTCGCCGCGGCCGGTCTCAACGTCGAGCTGCGCATGGTCGACACCACTCAGCACCTGCAGTACCAGCTGAGCCCGTTCGTGACGAACGAGGGTCCGATCGCGATGCTGATCCAGCACGGCAACCAGGCGGGTGACGCGCAGTTCACGGTCGAGCAGTACATGCTCACCGGTGGTGCGCAGGCCGAGTTCGGCGACCCAGGCCTCGACGATCTGATCGGCGAGGCACGCACCCTCACCGAAGACGATCGCCAGTCCGCCTACGAAGACGTCTTCGCCTTCGAGCGGGAGAACGTCGTCGCACTCGCCCCGATCGCCCACCAGACCGTCATGCTCGGCCTCGCCGACCGCGTGACGTACGAGCCCAACTCGTCGACCGGTGACGAGCTGCGCATCAAGGAGGTCTCGCTCGCGGGCTGACCGCGAGCGAGAGTGAGAGGCGGGCGACCATGTGGACCTACCTGAGAAAACGAATCCTGCAGAGCGCATTGCCGCTGATCGCAGTCGTCCTGGGTGTCTTCGTGCTCGCCCGTCTCACCGGCGATCCGTCGCAGCTGTATCTGCCGCTGAACGCGACCGATCAGATGCGCGAGGACTTCGCCATCCGCAACGGCTTCGACCAGCCGCTGTGGAAGCAGATGGGCGACTACTTCCTCGGCGTCCTGCAGCTCGACTTCGGTCAGTCGCTGCGCACCGGAGAACCCGCGGCCGAGATGGCGCTGCGCGCCTTCCCCGCCACCCTCCAGCTCGCCGCGGTGACGATGGTCCTCGCGATCGTCATCGCCGTGGTGCTCGGCAGCTGGGCGTCGCTGAAGCCCAACGGCATCGCCGACCGCATCGTGAGCTTCTTCTCGATGACGGCGGCGAGCGTGCCCGACTTCTGGGTGGCGATCCTCGGCATCTGGATCTTCGCGATCACCCTGGGCTGGCTGCCGACCTCCGGCACCTCGGGCGCTCTCGTCTGGATCCTGCCGGTCGCGACGCTCATGCTGCGACCGGTCGGAGTGCTCGCCCAGGTCGTCCGCGGATCCATGGTGACGGTTCTCGGCCAGCCCTACATCCAGGTCGCCCGCAGTCGCGGCGCCGGCCAGATGCACATCGTCTCGAAGCACGCGCTGCGCAACGCCGCAGCGCCCGCCCTCACCGTGGCCGGTGATCTGACCGTCGGCCTCATCAACGGCGCCGTGGTCGTCGAGTCGATCTTCGGCTGGCCCGGCATCGGCAAGCCCATGATCGACTCGATCCTGCAGCGCGACTTCGCGGTGCTGCAGGCCGCGGTGCTGATCACCGCGCTGGCGATCTTCGCCCTCAACATCATCATCGACCTCGGTTACGCGCTGCTGGATCCTCGCGTGCGGCCGACCTCCGGGTCCCGTGCGCGCCGTCGTGGCCCCGGGGCGCTCTCCGACACGAAGGCAGAGGTGCTGACGAATGTCTGACGACAACGCATCCACCGTCACCGTCCTCACCCAGAAGGCGCGTGCGACCCGTTCATCGGGCCGCGCCACCCTCTGGCAGCTGCTGTGGAAGGACAAGGTCGCCGCAGTCGCGGCCATCATCCTCTCGTTCATCGTGCTCACCGCGATCGTCGGTCCTCCGCTGTTCGGCGACATCGCCCAGCGTCAGGATCTCGGCGCACGCAACATGCCGCCGTTCAGTTTCCAGCTCGGCTGGGAGTACGTGCTCGGCAGCGACTCGCTGGGCCGCAGCCTGCTCGCTCGCATCATCACCGCGGCGGGCACGACCCTCGGCGTCGCCGCAGCGGCCGTGGTCGTCTCTGCGATCGTCGGATCGATCTGGGGCATGTGGGCCGGATTCCACCGCGGATGGCGCGAGTCGGTGTCGATGCGCATCGCCGACGTCATCATGAGCTTCCCCTCGCTGCTGCTCGCCGTGGTGATCCTCTACGTGTTCAACCCGAGCGCCGCGAACATCGTGCTCGTGCTCGCGATCACCCGCATCCCTCTCTACCTGCGTACTGCGCGAGCGGATGCGGCAGAGCTGCGCTCGCGGATGTTCGTCGACGCCGCGACGAACTTCGGAGCCACGAACCGCGCCATCGTCTTCCGGCACATCGTCCCGAACGTCCTGCCGACGCTCGTCACGCTGGCGACGCTGGAGTTCTGCTACGTGATGCTGGCCGAGTCGTCGCTGAGCTTCCTCGGCATCGGCATCCAGCCCCCGGCGCCGTCGTGGGGAGGGGTGCTCGCGAGCGATCTGGGCTACCTCACCCAGCGCCCGTACGCCCCGATCTTCACGACCGTGCTGATCATGCTCTCGGTCTGGGCGTTCAACCTGCTCGCCGACGTGATCCGCGACGTCGCCGGAGAGTCGGGCCGCACGCTGCTCACCGAGAGGGATGCCGCGCGCACCCGACGCATCCGCCGTGCCCACGACCGCAGGAACCCGCCGGCGTCCGACTCGCAGGATGCCCTCGTCGGAAGGAGCTCGTCATGACCATCGAGACCGCAGACATCGAGACCGCAGACATCGAGACCGCACGCGAGGACCAGAGCGTCCTGCGACTGGACGATGTGCGCATCGCGCACCGGCACACGGGCGAAGAGCTCGTCCGAGGCGTGAGTCTCGACCTCCGCCCCGGGCGAGTGGTCGGGATCGTCGGCGAATCCGGCAGCGGCAAGACCCTGACGTGCCGGGCGATCCTCGGCATCCTGCCCCGGCTGTTCCACATCTCGGGCGGGCGCGTCGAGCTGTTCGGCCGCGACATCGCCGGATTCACCGCCCGCGACTGGGAGCAGCTGCGTGGCGTCAGCATCACCGCCGTGTTCCAAGACCCCGGGTCGTACCTCAACCCCTCGCTGCGGGTCGGCCCGCAGATCGCCGAGGCGCTGCGCGTGCGGGGCGGACTGAAGCGCCGCGAGGCGAAGCGCCGCACGATCGCGCTGTTCGACGACGTGCGTCTGCGCGACCCCGAGCTGATCTACCGCAGCTATCCGCATGAGCTGTCCGGCGGCATGCTGCAACGCGTGCTCATCGCCTCCGCCATCTCGCTCGAGCCCCGCATCCTGATCGCCGACGAGGTGACGACCGCACTCGACGTCACCGTGCAGGCCGAGATCCTCGACCTGCTGGTCGACCTCAAGGAGACGCACGGGCTCGCGCTCATCGTGGTGTCGCACGACCTCGCGGTCATCGGGCAGACCTGCGACGACGTGCTCGTGCTGCGCCAGGGCGAGGTCGTCGAGCAGGGGCCGGCTGAGCGCGTCCTCTTCGCACCCGAGCACGAGTACACCCGGCTGCTGATCGACGAGCACGACACCTACGGCCTCGACCGGTTTCGGGTCGCGGAGGTGACCCATGTCTGATCGGACCCCCGCCATCCGCATCGACGGCCTGCGGGTGTCGTACGGCAGCGGTCGGCATCGCAGGCAGATCATCCACGACGCGTCGTTCGACGTCGGCGTCGGCGAATCGGTGGGCATCATCGGCGAGACCGGGTCAGGCAAGTCGACGATCGCCAGGGCCGTCGTCGGGCTCGTTCCCGCTCAGGCAGGCACCGTGCACATCGGCGATGAGGAGGTCACCTCGTTCGGCGCGCGTCAGTGGCGCGACTTCCGCCGCCGAGGTGCGATCCAGTACGTGTTCCAGGATCCGCTGAGGGCCCTCGACCCCGACCTCACGATCGGCGACTCGCTCGCCGAGCCGCTGCGCCTGCAGCGGCGGCTGTCGAAGGAGCAGATCCGCGATCGTATCGACTTCCGGCTCGAGCAGGTGCGACTCGATCAGGATCTGCTCGAGCGCTTCCCCGGCGAGCTCTCCGGCGGCCAGCGTCAGCGTGTGCTGTTGGCCAGGGCGCTCGCCACCGAACCGCGTGTGCTGATCCTCGACGAGCCGGTCAGCGCGTTGGATGCCGCGAACAGGGTGTCGATCCTCGAGATCCTGGGTGATCTGCGCGCAGCGGGGACGTCGCTCGTGTTCATCTCGCACGACCTCGGATCCGTCGCCGGCGTCACCGACCGCGTGGGGGTGCTGTACCGCGGTGAGGTGGTCGAGGTCGACCGCACGGCCGACGTCGTGAACTCCCCGCAGCACCCCTACACGCAGCTGCTGGTCGGGTCTGCCCCGAGTCTGCACTCCGGCGCGATCGACCGCGAAGAGCGGGCTCGACTGCGCCGGGTGCTCGACGCCAGCTGACCGCATCCCCTCACTCGACCATCGACCTGAAGAGAGAAGAACATGGCAGACAGGAAGCTCAAGCTCGGACTCGTGCTCACCGGATCCGGCGGGCCGGGCACCCACAATCTGTGGCTGGACCCCGAGATCCCGGCGAACGCGAGCGTCGACATCGACTGGTATATCGAGCACGCGAAGAAGGCCGAGGAGTCGAAGTTCGACCTGGTGTTCATCGTCGACAGCCAGTACATCACCCCGGACTCGCCGCCCCACTACCTGAGCCGGCTCGAGCCGCTCACGCTGCTGTCGGCCCTCGCCACCCACACCAAGCGGGTGGGTCTGGTCGGCACTCTGACCACGTCGTACAACGCGCCGTTCAACGTGGCGAGGCGCTTCGCGTCGCTCGACCACATCAGCCATGGTCGTGCGGGCTGGAACGTCGTCACGAGCGGCGATGCCGGCACGGCGGGCAACTACGGACTCGACGAGCACTACGATTACGACACCCGATACGGCCGGGCGAGCGAGCACGTCAAGCTCGTGCAGGCGCTGTGGGACTCGTACGAGCCCGACGCGCTGCCGCGGGACCGGGCCACCGCGCAGTTCCTCGACCCGTCGAAGCTGCACGAGCTGAACCATCGCGGCGAGCACTTCTCTGTCGCGGGGCCGTTGAACATCGAGCGTCCGCCGCAGGGCGCGCCCGTGATCTTCCAGGCCGGTGATTCCGATCAGGGGCGCGATCTCGGCGCCGAGGTGGGGGAGGGCATCTTCACCCACGCCGCGACACTCGCCGGCGCCCGGGCGTTCTATGACGACATCAAGGGCCGGGCGGTGTCGAAGTACGGCCGTCGTCCTGAAGACCTGGTGATCCTGCCGGGCGTGGGCGTCGTGATCGGCGACACCGACGCCGAGGCGGGAGAGCTCGAGCAGCACTACCGGTCGAGCGATCATTCGTTCGCACAGGCGCTGGGCGAGTTCGGCCGCTCATTCGGGTGGCACGACTTCCGTCAGTACGACCTCGACGCGCCGTTCCCGCAGGAAGCGCTGAGGTACGCGCAGAACAGCTTCCGCACGCAGGCCGAGCGCATCGCCGGCCACGCCGCCGAGTCGAAGCTGACGCTCCGTGAGACCGTGCAGCTGAGCCTGCGTCGTGATCGGGGCCCGTTCGTCGGCACGGCCGAGACGGTGGCCGATCGGCTGCAGGAGTGGTTCGAGGCGTACGGCGTCGACGGCTACAACATCCACGCCGGTCACCCGGCCCAGCTCACCCGGTTCATCGACGAGGTGGTGCCGATCCTGCAGCACCGCGGCGTCTTCCGCACCGAGTACGAGAGCGACACCCTGCGCGGCAACCTCGGGCTGCAGACGCCTGAGAACCGCTATGCGGTGGAGCGGGCGGAGGCGGTCTCGGTCTGATCGGGCAGGGTCTGATCGGTCTGGGGCCGATCGGGCTCGGTCAGACTCGCTCTGTCGCCTTCACGGGCAGCAGCAGCAGGAATCCTGCGATCAGCACGATCACGATGCCCAGGATCCCGTAGGCCGTCGACCCCGACAGCACGATCAGGAGCGTCCATGCGCCGGATGCCATCCAGCTCGCCGCACGCCCGGTCGTGGCGTAGAGGCCGAAGATCTCGCCCTCGCGCCCGGCCGGGGTGATGCGGGCGAGGAACGACCGCGATGCCGCCTGGGCGGGACCGACGAACGCGCAGAGCAGCAGGCCGCCGATCCAGAAGACGATCGTGCCCGCATCCACCAGGAGGAAGACCGCGAGGCCCGCGATCACCATGGCGGCGAGCGAGACGAGGATGATCCGCTTCGGGCCGAACCGGTCGTCGTAGCGTCCGGCGATGATCGTCGAGACGCCGGCGATGAGGTTCGCGGCGATGCCGAAGATCACCAGGTCGAGGAAGGCGAAGTCGAACACCTGGCCGGCGATGATCGCGCCGAACGCGAAGACGCCGCCGAGGCCGTCGCGGAACACCGCGCTCGACAGCAGGAACCAGAACGTCTGGCGGGTGTCGGGGTTTCGATAGAGGCCCACGACGTCGCGCACGAGCAGGCCGTACGAGGCGAAGAATCCGACCCTGCGCTCGGGGCGGCCGAGCGACGGCTCGGGCACATTGAGGAAGATCGGGATCGAGAAGACGATCGCCCAGATCGCGCAGCCGACGGCGATGATGCGGAACGGAAGTCCGCCGTCTTCCGGCAGGCCGAACCAGTCGAGCATGTAGAAGATGACGACGAGGACGAGCGCGATGATGCCGCCGATGTAGCCGAAGCCCCAGCCCAGGCCCGAGATGCGTCCGACGGTCTTGGGGTTCGCGATGCCGATGAGCATGGCGTTCGAGTTCACGGCGGCGATCTCGCCGAACACGGATCCTGCCGAGATCAGTGCGACACCGAGCCAGAACAGTGCGGGCGTCGGTTCGACGAACCACAGGCCCAGCATGCAGGCGACGAGCGCGCCGGTGCCGATTCCGAGCCAGAGCTTCTGGCGGCCCGCGGCATCCGCGCGCTGACCGAGCACCGGTGCGATCAGGAGGATCGCGATGCCGGCGATCGTCGACCCGAGGCCGAGCCCCGAGGCGAGGTCGGCCTCGGCGGCTTCGCGGATCGGATCCTTCGCGTCGAGCCCCGCGATCGATGCAGGCAGGAACGCCTCGGTCGTGAGGTACAGGGCCGTGAAGATGAAGGTGAGGATGACGGTGTTGAACGGCTGCGTCGCCCAGTCCCACAATGCCCACGAGTAGACCTGCTTCTTGGGGGCGGGTGTGTCGCCGCGCAGGTCGAGGCCGATCACGCCGACCGCGCCGCTGTTGGCCGTGGCGGCGGGCTCGGGCACCGCGCCGCTCTGCGGGGATTCGCTCATGCTCGCAGTCTGGCGGCGCACGGTGAACGGACGGTGACGGCGCGCCGGACCGGTCCCCCTGCTCGGCCGGTCGGAGAGCAGCGCTCACGCATACGACGCGGCGAGCATCTCGGCGAACAGCTCTTCGGCGTCCCGTTCGACGCGGCGGCGGGTGAACCAGTCGCAGATGTTGACGCAGTCGCGGTGCAGCAGGTCGAGGCCCTGCGGGTTCGCGATGATGTCGACGATCTGCGGCAGATCGATCACCCGCACCCGGCCGTCGTGCACGAGCAGGTTGTACGCCGAGAGGTCGCCGTGGGCGAAGCCGGCCGCGGCGAAGATGCGCATCAGGTCGACGACCTGGTCGTACAGGTCCGCCAGCTCGGCGCGATCGCTGCGCACCGCAGCCAGGCGGGGAGCGGCGACGCCGTTCACATCGCCGACGAACTCCATGAGCAGCTCGGTGCCATTGACCTGCACGGGGTAGGGCACGGGCGCTCCGAGTTCCCACATGCGGCACAGCGCGTCGAACTCGGCGAACGACCACTGCAGGGCGGCGACGGCCCGGCCGTGCTCGGACTTCTTGGCGAGAGCCCTGGTGTCGCGGGTGTTCCTGGTGCTGCGGCCCTCGGTGTAGACGCCCGAGCGGTGGAAGCTGCTGTGGTCGGAGTCGCGGTAGCGCTTGGCGGCGAGCAGTGTGCGCTGCGCGGGGTCGTCGGGCACGGCGCGTTCGAGCAGGAACACGTCGGCCTCCTTGCCGGTCTTGAGGATGCCGAGTTCGGTGTCGAGCGCGCCGGCGCTCGTCACGACCCACGACGGCCACGGCAGGGGGCCGCGCTCCGAGGGGGTGATCGCCGGCCACGTGGTCCAGCGCTGGTTCTCGCCGGGTTCGACATCGGCGAACGTGGGGACGGATTCGAAGGGAGAGGCGTCGAAGGGCGAGGCAGTCGACGAACGGGGGAAGAGACGGGAAGAGGATGCTTCGGAAGAAGCGAAGAGATCAGACACGGTGTGGCTCCGAGAGAGGGAGGCCACCGCGGATCAGAAGCGGGCGGCCTCGAGAGGAAGGATGTCGGCGAGGGGCGCGACGAAGACGGTGTTCATGTCTCTCACTCCTCTCGCTCAGGCCTTCCGGGAGAACCCCGGTGCGTCGTCGAGCCTAGGGGGCGCGGACGGACGCTGTAAAGACCCGTGCAGTGATCCGCCGCCCCGGTCCGGTCCGGTCCGGTCCGGACGAATGGTCGGATGCCGAGGACGCCGCGTCGGGCGCGGGGACGCCGGGGCTGGGAGTGTGGAAGCATGACGACGACCGCACCCGTGCCCGTGACGACAGCCCGCACCGAGGGCATCCGCTATGGCGGGCTCATCGTGCTGATGCTGATGGGCTTCCTGCTCGTCACGGCCGAGTTCCTGCCCAACGGCGTGCTCACCGAGATGGCCGATGCGCTCGGCGTGACCCCGGGTCAGGCAGGGCAGACAGTCACCGTCACCGCCCTCGTCGGTCTGATCGTCGCGCCCACAGTCGGGCTGATCTTCCCCCGCCTCGACCGCCGTTCGCTGCTGATCTGGATGGCGCTCGCCGCGGCCGTGTCGAACCTCGTCGTCGCGATCGCGCCCAACCTGATCATCGTGCTGCTCGCGCGTTTCCTGCTGGGGGCGGCGATCAGCGCGTTCTGGGCGATGTCGATCACCGTCGCCGTGCGTCTGGCAGGCCCCGAGCACCTCGGGCGGGGAGTCATGTTCACCTCCGCCGGGGTCTCCCTCGCCACGGTCGCGGGCGTGCCGCTCGGCGTGATGCTGAGTGAAATCGTCGACTGGCAGACGGTGTTCGCGATCGCCGGAGTGCTCATGGTTCTGCTGGCGGTGGCGCTGCGGTTCCTGCTGCCGTCGGTGCCGGCCGAGCAGGCTTCGAGCATCCGCCTTCTCGTCGACACCCTGCGTCGCCCCGGGATCGCGCTGGGCATGGTCGGACACGTGCTCGTCGTGCTCGGTCACTTCCTCGCCTACACCTATGTGCGGCTCGCGCTCGAGCGCATCCCCGAGGTCGAACCGTCGACGATCATCCTGCTGCTCGCACTGTTCGGCGTCGGCGGTCTTGCCGGAAACCTCGGGCTGGGATTCTTCATCGACCGCACGTTCGCGTTCTTCGCCGTGTTCGCCCCGCTCGTGATCGCGGTGGCGGTGCTGTCGATGATCTTCCTCTCGGGGTCCGTCCTCGGGCTCGGCATCGTCGGTCTGGCGTGGGGCTTCTTCTTCCCGTCGTGGCTGCCTGTGATCAACACCTG
>NZ_JAGGPD010000140.1 GCF_018613995.1 Microbacterium sp. ISL-103
CCGCCGGATCGCCCACGAGCGGATCCGGGCCCAGCTTGGCGATGCTGGCGAGCATCTCGTCGGGAGTCTGGATGACGCAGGCCGTCGGGCCCCGCAGGTCGGCGGCGGTGATGTCGGTCATCAGCCGCAGCCTGACCTGGCCGACGACGGGCGGCGGCCATTCGAGTCCCTCGTCGGCGAGCCCCTTGGTCTGCTCCGACATGCGGACGTGCACGCGTGTGCGGCGGGGGGCTCCGATCGAGGCGAGCGAGTTCTCTCCGGCATCGTCGAGGATCTCCTCGTCGACGACCGTGCCCCGCTGATTGGTCTGCCCCATCCGCCCGTTCGCGGAGGCGATGGTGGGGTCGACGAGGATGTCACCGGCGAAGTCCCATGCGCCGTAGAGCCCGAGGTGCACGCGAAGCCACACGTCGCCCTCGGCCTCGAGGAACATCTGCTTGCCGACCGCCTGCACGCCGACCGCCTCGCGGCCGTTCAGGATGGCCGCGCCCTCGGCGAATCTCCCCTGCGGGCTGGACGCCAGCATGGGCTTGCCGACGAAGTTGCGGTCGAACTGACGCGCGATGCGGTGGACCGAATGCCCCTCGGGCATGTCAGGCTCGCGGGTCCGGAAGCAGGGAGCCGTCTCGTTCGAAGGCTGCTATCTGCCCGATACGACGGACGTGGCGCTCGTCCTGCGAGAACGGCGTCGCGATGAACGTGTCGATGAACGAGGTGACCTCGTCGAAGGTGTGCTGGCGCGCCCCGATCGAGATGACATTGGCGTCGTTGTGCTCGCGGGCGAGCTCGGCTGTCGAGGTGTTCCACACCAGAGCCGCGCGGACTCCCTCGACCTTGTTCGCTGCGATCTGCTCGCCGTTGCCCGAACCGCCGAACACGACTCCCAGCGTCGGCACGCCCGCCGCCTGGTCGGTCACGACCGCCTGCGCCGCACGGATGCAGAACGCGGGGTAGTCGTCGAGTGCGTCGTATTCCACCGGGCCGTGGTCCACGACCTCGTGACCGGCGCTGCGCAGATGATCCTGCAGCTGCGTCGAGAAGTCGAGACCGGCGTGATCGGTGGCGATATGGATGCGCATGGCATCCATCCTAGAAGCGCGCAGGGTCAGCGCGGGCTCACGGTGCTACACCCGCCGCTGCGGGCTTGAACCCCGCACGCACGTTCTCGCAGCAGCCGGGACGGCAGACGTCGAAAGCGCCGGGCAGCGCGGTCACATGAGGACGATCCTCGTTCGGGCGACCTTCGAGGCGCTCGACGATCAGATCGACGATGCCGGTGACGAACGACGGTGCGACTCCGGGGGTCGGTGTGCGCGTGAAGGCCAGTCCCGCCTCCTCCGCCGCCTCTGCGGCCTCGGTGTCGAGATCCCAGAGGACCTCCATGTGGTCGCTCATGAATCCGACGGGCACGACCGCCACGGCCTTGCGACCGCGATCCGGGAGCTCTCCGATGACGTCGCACACGTCCGGCTCGAGCCAGGGCTGCGACGCGGGGCCGGAGCGCGACTGATAGACGAGCTCCCACGAGACGTCGGCAGCGGCCGGGATGCTCGCACGCACTCGGTCCATGACCCAGGCGGCGACGGCGAGGTGCTGCGCGGCATACGCTCCCCCCTCGCCCCAGTCGATGTCGCGAGCGCCCGAGCGCTCGGCATCGGCCGTGGGGATGCTGTGGGTCGAGAAGAGGATCTGGATCTCGCCCGGGGCGATCCCCTGGCCGAGGAAGGTCTCGACCGCCTCGCGAACACCGGTCTCGAACGACTCGACGAACCCGGGGTGGTCGTAGAAGGGACGGATCTTGTCGATCGTCACGGTGTCGCCGAGCTCGGTGTCCTCGAGCACACGCGCGAAGTCCTCGCGGTACTGCCGGCAGCTCGAGAACGAGCTGTACGCGCTGGTGGCGAACGCGAGAAGCGTCGTCCTGCCGTCGGCGGCAGCCTCGGTCACGACCTCTTCGAGGTAGGGACTCCAGTTGCGATTGCCCCAGTACACCGGCAGGTCGATGCCGCGGCGCGCCAGCTCGCCCTCGAGTGCTTCCTTGAGGATGCGGTTCTGGCCGTTGATCGGGCTCACGCCCCCGAAGTGACGGTAGTGGTGCGCGACCTCCTCGAGGCGCTCGTCGGGGATGCCGCGGCCGCGCGTGACGTTGCGCNNCCCTCCGGCCCTCCGAAACCAGCGAGGAGGATGCCGTCGTACGCCGTGGGCGTCGTCACATAGGGCACACCCTCGGCGGCGGCAGGAGAGGCAAAGAGGACGTGGTTCGGCTCGATCGCGGTCACCTCTCCATTGTTTCACCTTCCGGACGTGAGACAGGCCGCCGTGCTGGCGTAGGCTGTCATGGTTGCCGTGGGCGCCAACTGCGCTGGGTTGCGGCAGCATCCCCTCACCCCTGGGAGTACAGCTGTGCCTGGAGAGAACCTCACCCGCATCGAAGCGCAGGAGCGCCGTGACGTCATCGACACCCAGTCGTACGAAGTCTCGCTCGACCTGACCAAGGGTGCGGAGGTCTTCGGCTCCCGCAGCGTCGTGCGCTTCACCGCGACGCCGGAGAGCTTCACCTTCATCGATCTGATCGCTCGCGAGGTCCGTGAGATCTCGCTGAACGGCGAGCAGCTCGATCCCGACGAGGTCTTCGCCGACTCTCGGATCGCACTGTCCGGCCTGCAGGCCGAGAATGTCCTCGTGGTCGACGCCGACTGCGAGTACACCAACACGGGTGAAGGCCTGCACCGCTTCGTCGACCCTGTCGACGGCGAGGTGTACCTCTATTCGCAGTTCGAGGTGCCCGACTCCCGCCGCGTGTTCGCCGTGTTCGAGCAGCCCGACCTGAAGGCCACCTTCCAGTTCACCGTGACGGGGCCCGCCTCCTGGAAGGTCGTCTCCAACTCCCCCACGCCCGAGCCCATCGTGCACGACGACGATTCCGTCGCCACCTGGGGCTTCGAGCCCACCCCGCGCATCTCGTCGTACATCACCGCGCTCGTCGCCGGCCCGTACGAGTCGACGCTCTCCGAGCTCACCAGCGCCTCCGGCCGCGTGATCCCGCTCGGCGTCTACGGGCGCAAGAGCCTGTGGCAGCACCTCGACGCCGACTACATCTTCGACAAGACCCGCGAGGGCTTCGCCTACTACGAGTCGAAGTTCGGCGTCCCGTACCCGTTCGCGAAGTACGACCAGCTCTTCGTCCCCGAGTTCAACGCGGGCGCGATGGAGAACGCGGGCGCCGTGACCTTCACCGAGACCTATGTCTTCCGCAGCAAGGTGACCGACGCCGTCAAGGAGCGTCGCGTCGTCACGATCCTGCACGAGCTCGCGCACATGTGGTTCGGCGACCTCGTCACGATGAAGTGGTGGAACGATCTCTGGTTAAACGAGTCCTTCGCCGAATGGGCCTCGACGATTGCGACCGCCGAGGCCACCGAGTGGACCGAGGCGTGGACCACTTTCAACGCGATGGAGAAGACCTGGGCGTACCGGCAGGATCAGCTGCCGTCGACCCACCCCATCGTGGCCGAGATCAACGACCTCGCAGACGTGCAGGTGAACTTCGACGGCATCACCT
>NZ_JAGGPD010000141.1 GCF_018613995.1 Microbacterium sp. ISL-103
AGCTTCTTGCGACCCCTGGTCAGGGCGGTGAAGAGCGGACCGAACGGGATCCGGCTGCCGTCGAGCGTGACGAGGATGCCCAGATCGAACCAGTCCGAATCCGTCGTCTCGACGGTGGTGACCTTCACCTCGGGATCGCCGGTCAACTCTCGATAGTCCTTGCGCTCACCGCGGGATCGCACCGAGACCCCGGCGGCCTCGAGGGCGGGAACGCATTCCGCGACGAAGGCCGCAGCGTCGATGTCGTGGAACGAGCCGGCCGGCCTGAAGCTGGTCGACCGGAACTCCTGCCACACTCCTTCGATGAGCGCGCGCGACGTGGCCTCGGCATCGGCGTCACGCACCGCCGCACCGTTCCAGGCGAACGGCACGTGTCCGAAGCGGCCGTACGACCATTCGAACGAGTAGCTGACGACGTCTCCGCGCTCGTAGGTGACGGTGAGCTCGGGCTCGGGCTCGGGCACATCGGGCAGCGAGACGTCGCCCGCGGTGCTCACCGCACCACGACGAGCGAGCAGCGGATACGCGTCGGCGATGAAGGCCTCTTCGTCGGACGTCGGCACCACGATCGGCTGCGACGCTGCGAGGAGCGACCGCGTCTGCTCGCTCAGCGGGGTCTCGGCGAGCACGACCTCGATGCGTGCGCCGACCAGGGTGGCCGCGTACACACCGGTACGACCGACCGGATGCACCTCGGTCGCGAGCACGGGCCGGTCATCGATCCGCACATCCGCGGCGATCGAGAGCGACCCGTCCGACGTCCTCGAGATGAGGGCGGCGACGTCTGCGGTCGCCGCCAGCCGCACCGACGTGTTCTTCTGGCTCGCGACGAGCGGGATCCCCGCCTCAGCGCCCGAGCGCAGCTGGCGCCACAGCAGAGGCGACTCGACCTGGTCGAGAACCAGCCACTCCCCTGCGTTGCCGGAGAGCAGAGAGTCCCTCGAGATGCTGAGCAGATCGCCGAACCAGCGATTCTGGTCGCGGCCGAACTGAGAGGCGTCGCGGCGCACCGCATCCCATCCCGCCCCGCCCTGGATCCACGATCCCGTCTGGGCGCTGCGCATCAGCGGACGGATGGCGAGCAGCAGTTCGCCGTTCGGACGCGCGAGGTCGCGCGGGGTCGCCGCGCGAACCGGCCGCGGCGCCCAGTGATTGTCTCCTCGCGATTCGCGATGGCGCAGCTCGACGCCGAGCGCCAGCTGCTGCGGATGCCGCGAGACCGCCGGATCGAGAAGGCTGCGCCACGACGCCGCGGCCGTCACCCGCGGCGCCGGGGCCACGGACTCGGGAACCGCCGGCGCCTTCAGCGCCGCCGACTGCTGTGAGAACTCGTTGACGTTCGACGCGAGCACAGTCGCGACGACGTGCTTGCAGCCCGTTCGCACCGGGCAGGTGCAGTGGGTCGTTCGCATGCGGCGGGTGCCGTTCGACGAGACGAACCCGACCGCGGTGACGTACTGTGCGTCGCCGCTGCCCTGCACGTGCCCTTCGAGCTCGAGAAGCTCTTCGTGCCAGACGACGTCGAGCACGTTGCCTTCACGGAAATAGGCGAGACCGCGCTGGTATCCGCCGACGTCGGTGATCTGCATGAGGTCACGGAGATCGACGTGCGGCGCGGGCATGGTCCTATCCTTCCCGCGACCCCCGACATCGAGAGAGTCGCGGCCAGAGTCGTCGCTCAGGCTGCGCGTGAGACCCGCGCCAGAACACCGTGCACGAAGGCACCGGAGTCGTCGGTCGAGAACTCCTTCGCGAGCTCCACCGCCTCATCGATGGCCACGGCCGTCGGCACGTCGTCGTTGAACAGGATCTCCCACACGCCGATGCGCAGCAGGGCGCGGTCGACGGCGGGCATCCGCTCGAGACGCCAGTCTCGGCTGTGAGTCGTGATCAGCTCGTCGATCTCGTCGTGATGATCGATGATGCCGTCGACGACCTCGCGGGCGTACAGCCAGGACGCTTCACGTGCCGGCTCGCTCGCTGCGCGCTTGGCCTCGGCGGCCAGGGTCACCGATACGTCGTCGCCTCGGACGTCGGCGGAGAAGAGGATGTCGAGTGCGCGCTTGCGCGCCTTCGTACGAGCGCCCACGCCTTACTTCTCGCGGCCGAGGTAGTCGCCCGGGCGGGTGTCGACCTTGACCTTGGTTCCGGTCTCGACGAAGAGCGGCACCTGGATCTCGTAGCCGGTCTCGAGCGTGGCGGGCTTCGTGCCTGCCGAGGAGCGGTCGCCCTGCAGGCCCGGCTCGCTGTACGTGATCTCGAGGATCACCGATGCGGGCAGGTCGATGTAGAGCGGGTTTCCGTTGTTGAGAGCGATCGTGACCTGCTGGTTCTCGAGAAGGAAGTTCTTCGCGTCACCGACGGTCGCGGCGCTCACCGTGATCTGGTCGTAGTCGGTCTGGTCCATGAACACGTAGCCGTCGCCGTCGGTGTACAGGTAGGTGTAGTCACGGCGATCGACGTTCTCGATCACGATCTTCGCGCCGGCGTTGAACGTCTTGTCGACGACCTTGCCGCTCATCACGTTCTTGAGCTTG
>NZ_JAGGPD010000142.1 GCF_018613995.1 Microbacterium sp. ISL-103
CGCATCGCCCAGCTGTCGCTCGCTTTCGATCACCGCGTGTGCGACGGCGGCTACGCCGCCAGCTTCCTCCGCCGCGTCACCGAACTCATCGAGCATCCGCTGCGTGCGTTCGGACGGGTATGAGGGCCGGGCGTTCCGAGCTCAGCCGCTTCTGCCGGCGTCGCGCTTGGGCCTCGACCTCGTGTGCGCTACTCTCGACAATTACTGACCGATCATTCGGTAAGTAGCTCGGGGCGACGCAGTGTCGCTTCTCCGCAATCGCAGAACAATGGAGTTCTCATGACGTCAGCAGTCTCCGCCCGCAACTCGACGGCGCGAATGCCCGCCGAGGAACGGCGAGTCCTCGCCAGCACACTGGTCGGCACCTCGATCGAGTGGTACGACTTCTTCATCTACGCGCAAGCCGCCGGCCTCGTGCTCGCTCCGCTCTTCCTCGCTCCGATCGCCGAGGAGAACAAGGGATTCGCGCAGATCCTGTCCTTCGCCACCATCGGAATCTCCTTCCTCTTCCGTCCCCTCGGAGCCATCGTCGCCGGGCACCTCGGCGACAAGCTGGGCCGTAAGAAGATGCTCGTCTTCACGCTCGTGATGATGGGACTCTCCACCTCTCTGATCGGCTTGCTGCCCACCTACGCGGCGATCGGCGTCGCGGCACCGATCCTGCTCATCGTGCTGCGCATCCTGCAGGGGTTCTCGGCCGGCGGCGAATGGGGCGGGGCGGCGCTGATGGCCGTCGAGCACGCGCCGGACACCCGCCGCGGGCTCTTCGGCGCGTTCCCGCAGATCGGTGTTCCGATCGGCATGATCCTTGCGACAGCCACACTCTGGGTGCTGACGAGCTCGATGTCACCCGAGGCGTTCCTCGAGTGGGGCTGGCGGATCCCGTTCCTGCTGTCGATCGTGCTCATCGCCGTCGGCTACGTGATCAGGCGCGCAGTCGACGAGAGCCCGATCTTCGAGGATCTCCGCCGTCGCCGTCAGGAGGCCTCCGCGCCGCTGGGCCGCCTGTTCCGCAAGAACACCAGGCAGGTCGTGCTCACCGCACTCATCTTCATCGGCAACAACGCCGCCGGCTACCTGCTCATCGCGTTCTTCGCCACCTACGCCGTCACCGCCCTCGGCATGGAGCGTCCTCCCGTGCTGCTGGCCACGACGCTCGCATCCTTCGGGTGGCTCATCTTCACGCTGTGGGGCGGCCACCTCTCGGATCGCCTCGGGCGCGTCCGCACCTTCCAGATCGGGTACATCGCGCTCGCTCTCTGGGCAGTGCCGATGTGGTTCCTGATCGATACGGCGAACATCCTCTGGTACTTCGTCGCGCTGTTCGTGATGACGTTCGCACTCGGGCTCTCGTACGGCCCGCAGGCGGCCCTCTATGCCGAGATGTTCCCGGCCAACGTCCGCTACTCCGGCGTCTCGATCGGATATGCGCTGGGTGCCATCCTCGGCGGGGCGTTCGCACCGATGATCGCGGAGGCCCTGATGAACCAGTTCCAGGCAGCCTGGACCATCGGCGTCTACATCGCCATCACGGCGGTGATCTCCCTCATCGCCGTGTCGATGGTGAAGGAGACGAAGGGCGTCGACCTTCGAGCCTGACCGACGTCGTCGCAGCGTCGCAGCGGGCCGGTCACACGACCGGCCCGCTGCGATCACCCGAAGACGGCGCTCGTGCGTGCCGTCGCATCCTCGACTGTGATCCCCACGATCGTCGCACCGTCGTCGACAGCGTCCCGGTCGGTCTGGAAGCGGAACACGTGGCCGTCACGGTCGGCGACGAGGTAGAAGTCGTCTCCGGACGAGGCCACATCGACGATGGTGCCGCCGGGGAACGCCTCCATCGCGTCGACCACCGGGTCACCGACACGGACGTCGGATCGCGAAGGAAGGGCAGAACCGTCCTGCGCTGTCTCGTCGAGTGAGCGCTCGTTCCCGACGGTGACGGATGCCACCGTGTCACCACCCTCGACCGGCTGGATGAGGATCGACCCCGACCCTTCATCGTTGAGGATCCGCCAGGGTCCTCCATCGTACTCGGGTTCGATCGTCTGCGACCCGCCTGCCGCAGCGACCGCCGTGTCGACCGCGTCACCGAGACGTACGGGTCCCACGCCGTCGACGCCGACCTGCCAGTCGGCCCAGGGGGCCGACGCGTCAGCCGACGGGTCTTCCTCAGGGGTCGGCGGATTCTCGGTGAGCTCGTCGATCAGGCCTGCCCGAGCCTCTGCGGCGCGCGTCTGCAGGAGGAGTGCGGCTGCCTCGGCATCGAAGCTCCGGTCGCCGGTGAAGGGCTGCCACAGCTGCACGATCACGTTGCCGGTGGACGCGAAGGCATCGAACGACTGCCAGTCGAGACCGGGATCGATGAGGGTCCCCGCGTAGGCCCGGACGTCGCCGGACTCTTCGGGGATCACCGCGTCGAAGGTGACGGCCCCGCCTTTCGTGAAGTCGGCGCACTGCTGCGCCGCCTGCAGGAGCTGGTCCATCCGGGCCTGCGCATGCGCCTCGTCAGCGAACTGCAGCACGAGAAGACGTCCGAAGCCGTAGCGAGGGTCCGCTGGTACCTGCCACTCGAGGGTCCGGGCTCCGACCGTTCCGAGAGACTGCTCCGCATACAGGGCCTCGCAGATCGAGGGACTGGCCGGCGCCCCACCGCCGTCCGATACCTGCTCGAGCACTGACGACGGGTCACCGACCTCTGTCGCCTCGGGCACGATCCCGGTGATCTCCTCCGGGCTGAGCGCGAACGCCTCGAGCTCATCGCCGACGAACACGACGGGTCCGGCATAGGGTTCCGGCGCCGTCGCCTCAGGACTCGGGGTCGCGGACGGAGGTGGCGAGGACTCGGGTGTCGGCGCGCACGCCACCAGAACGATGATCATCCCGGCGACGGCAGCCCCTGCCCCGACCCGCATCGCACGCATGCTGAAACCCGTCATGACACCCTCCGATTTGCTCGTCGCGCCCGATCAGGCGCCCCCTCGTCGCGAGTCTAGGAGGCGGCCGGACAGCGAGCGAACAGCAGGTGCATGTCGATATCAGAATGAGAGGAATCGTATGCCGGATGCTGCATACCGCGGCTGAGAATCACCCGACCGGACGCCTCAGTTCCCGCCGAGCACCGTGGCCGCCGAGTCGCGAGCCTCCGTTGCGGTCGCCGCCTTCAATACAGCCTCCGCGGCGGATCGGCACCGCGCCTCGGTGACCTCGGCGAGCGCCGCCGCAACTCTTCCGAGAGCGCGAGGCGTCATCGACAGCGAGGTGACGCCGAGCCCGACGAGCACCGGGGCGAGAGCGGGGTCGGCCGCGGCTTCTCCGCAGACCCCGACCGGCAGGCCCCACGTCCGCCCCGCAGCTCCTGCGGCGCCGATCAGCCGCAGCACGGCGGGCTGCCAGGGGTCGTTGAGATCGCCGAGCTCGCCGAGCAGGCGATCCGCGGCGAGCGTGTACTGCGCGAGATCGTTGGTTCCGATGCTCACGAAGTCGACGACCTCGAGCATCTCGGAGGCCAGAAGCGCCGCCGACGGCGTCTCGACCATGATGCCCACCGTCGCGAGACCTGCGGCTCGGACGCGCTCGGCGAAGTCGCGCGCCTCCTCGACGGTGGCGACCATCGGGGCCATCACCTCGACGAGGGCCGATTCGGCCTCGGCCGCGCGCGCCAGTGCGTGCAGCTGGTCATCGAGCAGCGCCGGTGACCGGCGGGCGATGCGCAGGCCGCGCACCCCGAGCGCAGGATTCTCCTCCGCATCCGCGTTGGCGAACGGCAGCGGCTTGTCGCTTCCGGCGTCCAGCGTGCGGACGACGACCTTGCGGCCGGGGAAAGCCGCGAGCACGCCTCGATAGGCCTCGACCTGCTCGTCGATCGACGGCGCGTCTGAGCGATCGAGAAAACAGAACTCGGTACGGAAGAGGCCGACGCCCTCGGCGCCCGCTGCAGCGGCGACGACGGCCTCGGCCGCTCCCCCGACATTCGCGAGAAGAGCCACCGGGGTGCCGTCTGCCAGGTGCCCCCGCCCGGCGAAGGGCACGACGACGGTGGCCGCTCTCGCAGCCTCGATGCGCGCTTCGCCCGGCTCGACCGCCACGGGTCCCCGAGCGCCGTCGACGAGAACGACAGTGCCCGCTGCGATGCCCTTCGCACCACCGACACCGACCACGGCGGGGATGCCCAGTGATCGCGCGATGATGGCGGTGTGAGACGTGGGTCCGCCCTGCTCCGTGACAAGGGCGACGCAGTTCCCGCCCTCCAGCGCTGCGGTGTCGGCGGGAGCGAGGTCGGTGGCGACGAGCACGAACGGCTCGTCGCGCCCGGGCACGCCCGGCCTGTCCACCTCGACGATCACGGCGATGATGCGATCGC
>NZ_JAGGPD010000143.1 GCF_018613995.1 Microbacterium sp. ISL-103
CGCCGAGGTAGCCGCGCGGCAGCCGTTCGGTGTCGTCGGCGAGATCGCGCAGGAAGTTGACGTTCTGGAAAGCCGCTCCGAGCTGGCGGGCGCCGTGGGTCAGGATCTCGTGTTCCCGGGGCGTGCGCTTCTCGTCGCGCAGGAAAACCCGCAGACACATGAGTCCGACCACCTCGGCAGATCCGTACACGTATCGCTCGTGGGCGTCGGCGTCGTAGGCGGTGAAATCCGTGGTGTCTGCGATGTCGGCGGCCATCGAGTCGAAGAACGGCTGCGTGAGGTCTTCACCGATCCCGCACTCCCTGGCCGTGCGGGCGAAGGCGTGCAGCACGAGGTCGGTGCTGTACCCCACCTGCATCGCCCGATGGGTCTCCGCGACGTACGACGCGAGGGCATCGGTCTGGGCGGACGCATCGAGCCCCGCCTGGGCGGCGACCCCGTCGACGATCTCGTCGGCGATGCGCACCATCGCGTAGATGTTGCGCACGTGCTGCCGGTGCCTCTCACCGAGAAGCCGCGTCGCCAGGCCGAACGATGTCGAATACGTGCGGATGACCTCGGTGGATGCGGTGTCGGCGGCGCGGCTGAACCGACCCAGCCCGTCACCCGGCGAGTCGTGAGGCGTCGGGGTCATGCCTGACGCCCTTCGAGGCGCGCGGTGGCGACGAGGATCGACCGCGCAGCGTCCGGGCTGATCTCTCCGGCGAGCTCTGCGTCGGCGAGCAGCGCCGAGAGCGAGTCGAGCTGGTCGCCGATCAGACCGATGACGAAGCGCTCGGCGCCGCACTCACGCAGCAGGTCTCGCATGACCGTGGCATCGTGCAGGCTCAGGTCGGCTGCCCCGAAGCGCGGCTCGATGCGCGACCAGGCTGCCGTCGACCGCGCGAACGCGATGATCGCGGTCTCCTTGCCCTCGCGCAGGTCGGAGAAGGCGTCCTTGCCGTGCGTGCGGTGGTCGCCGAACACGCAGAGCAGATCGTCCTGCAGTTGGTAGGCGAGGCCGAGGTGACGGCCGACCGCGTGCAGGGTCTCTTCTGCCGAGGGCGACGAACCGGCGAGAAGCGCTGCGGCGCGCAGAGGCAGTGAGAACGAATACGTCGCGGTCTTGTAGACGCTCATGCTGAGGACGGTGTCGACGTCGGACGCGATGATGCCGTGACTCAGCGCGACGTCGGTGTGCTCGCCGGCGACCGTCTCGAGGATCGTCCGTTCGACGAGGTCGAGAAGGCGCCCTCGGGCGTGCGCGGGGACGTCGGCCCTGGCGAAGCCCATGATCGCGGACGAGATCATCAGGTCGCCCATGAGGATCGCACTCGATCGGGCCCAGTGCAGCGAGTCCTGCTCGGTGGCACCGGGGTTGCCCGCTGCGAGCTGTCCGATGAGGTTCGGGCGTTTACGGCGCGTCAGGTCGCCGTCGATCACGTCGTCGTGGAGCAGGAAGGCGTAGTGCAGCAGCTCGACCTGGGTCGCGATGTCGATGGCTGCCAGGGTGGCCGCGTCGCTCGCGGCCGGCGCCAGAGCACGGTGGATGTCGAGCAGCAGGCGCGGACGCACGAGCTTTCCGCCGAGTGCGTGGTCTGCTGTGGCTCGCCAGAGGGCTGCGAATTCCGCCCCGTATGCCTCGGCGTTCTCGCACTGCAGGGCGAACCGCTCCCGAAGAGCATCCTCTACCCGGGTGCTCATGTCTTCGTGGGGAGTCGTCGAGGTCGCGATCGTCGTCATCGTCACACCACCCCGAGGTCGCGCAATCGCGGCAGCTGCTCGACGAGCCAGGGGCTGAATGCGAAGGGGGCGCCGATGACCGAGTCCGCGAACTCCGCCGGGTCGACCCAGGCCCACTCGGCGACCTCGTCGGGGTCGGGGGACAGGGGGCCGTCGGCGACGGCGACGTGCACGGGGAAGATCTCGTTCTCGACGATCCCGCTCGCATCCACGGCCCGGTAACGGTAGTCGGGCAGCACGAGTGTCACCTCGGTGATGCGCAGGCCGAGCTCGTCGAGTGCGCGGCGATGCACGGCGGCGATCATGTCTTCGCCCGGGCGGGGATGACCACAGAAGCTGTTGGTCCAGACTCCCGGCCAGGTGCGCTTCGCGAGCGCGCGCCTGGTGACGAGGAGACGTCCGTCCCGGTCGAACACGTGGCAGGAGAATGCCAGGTGAAGGGGGGTATCGGTGGTGTGCACGGCGTCCTTCGCGAGCACACCGATCGCCGCTCCGTCTGCGGAAAGGAGGGTGACCTCATCCATCGGGGGAACCTCCTCGATTTCGCTAGCTTAGCTAATAATCAACATAACATGAAACAATCGTGTGTAGCATGATGACATGCACGACGGACCCGACGCCACCCCCCGCGGAAGCGGCGCGTCCGACATGCTCTCCCGGCAGGATGCGATCTCGCCCGACGGCCTCGCGCACGCGGCGATCTATGACGTCGAGTCGGCGGATCCGCGCAGCACGCTGATCGATCGCTCGGGCGTCGATCCCGAAGATCTGCGTCAGATCTCTCTCGTGATGGGCGCGCTCGGAGAACTCCGCGAAGCGGAGCAGAAGCTGTCGCTCGCCTCTCGGAGATACATGCGTCTCAACGAGACCGACATGCGAGCACTGCACTACCTGATCGTCTGCGCGAACCGGGGTGCGGTCGCCACTCCCGGCGGGATCGCCACGCATCTCGGGATCTCGACGGCCTCGACGACGAAACTGCTCGACCGCCTGGAGAAGGGCGGCCACATCCGTCGCGCGCCCCACCCGACGGACCGGCGTGCGCTCGCGATCACGATCACGCCCGAGACGCGGCAGGCGGCGATGGACACAGTGGGTCGTCAGCAGGCGAAGCGCTTCTATTCAGCGGCGCGGCTGACTCCCGGCGAACGAGACGTCGTCATCCGATTCCTCTCGGACATGGCACAGGAGATCACGCTCCGGGATGAGCCGTGGGCCCAAGCCGGAGTCGCGACCTCCGAGTGAGTCAGTGTGCGGCGTTGTACGCCTCGACGACCGGAGCCGGAATGCGTCCGCGCTCCGACAGGGTGTAGCCGTTGTCGTTCGCCCAGGCCCTGATCGCAGCGACCTCCGGGTTGCGACCCGGGCGCTTGCGCGGTGCCGCCGACCGCACGGAGCCGGCGGAACCGCCACGGCGGCCTGCAGAGCTGTAGGGCGCGAACGACTTGCGCCAGTCTTCTGCGTG
>NZ_JAGGPD010000144.1 GCF_018613995.1 Microbacterium sp. ISL-103
CGTGTACTCGTGCTGCGGGTTCGTCCAGATCTGCTCGGCCGAGGCGAGTTCGATGATCTCGCCCTCGCGCATGATCGCGATGCGAGCGCTGAGCTCGAGCAGCAGCGGAAGGTCGGGCGTGATGAAGATCACCGAGAAGCCGAACTCGTGCCGCAGCTGCGAGATCTGCTTGAGGATCTCGCGCTGCACGAGCACGTCGAGCGCGGTGGTGGGCTCGTCCATCACCATCAGCTGCGGGCGCAGAGCCAGGGCCATCGCGATCATGACGCGCTGACGCATGCCGCCCGAGAGCTCGTGCGGGAACGAGCGGGTGCGCTGACGCCCGACCTTGACGATCTCGAGCAGCTCCTCGACCTCGGCCCGGCGCTGCCTGCGGCTCATGTCGGGGCGGTGGATCTCGAAGACGTCCTCGAGCTGGGATCCGACCGTGGCCACCGGGTTGGGCGCGTTCATGGCGCCCTGGAACACCATCGACACCTTGTCCCAGCGGAACTTCTGCATCGCATCGACGTCGAGCGAGTTGATGTCGATGTCGACGCCGGACGCATCGTGGAACGTCACGCTGCCGCCCGCGATCACCGCGGGGGCACGCAGCAGGCGCTGCACTCCGTAGGCGAGCGTGGTCTTGCCGCATCCGCTCTCTCCTGCGAGGCCGAGGATCTCGCCTCGCTGCAGTTCGAGCGTCACGTTCTTCACCGCCTCGACGGGCGGATCGACGTCGTACACGACCGAGAAGTCGCGCACGCTGAGCAGGGGTTCTGACATGAGGGGTCCTTCGTCGGTCGGGAGGTCGGTGGGAGGGGCGGATGCGCGCAGCATCCGCCCCGCCGTGGACTGCTTACTCGGCCGGCTTCAGCTTCGTGAGGATCATCACGATGTTCTGCTGAGTCGGGTCACCCGACGCGTAGGGGTCTTCCTCCGACGGCCATCCGACGTAGTTGCGGGTGTTGTACTGACCCAGCAGCGGGTGCGCACCCAGCGGGATCGCAGGCACCTGATCGACGAAGATCTCCTGGAGGGTCGTGATCGCCTCGGTGCGCTCCTCGTCCGACGACGCGTTGGCGTAGGTGTTCAGCGCCTCGGTGGCCGCGGGGTCTTCGAAGCGTCCGAAGTTGAATCCTGCGATGCCCTCGGGCGAGATCCACCGCGGGTCCATGGTCGAGGTGTAGAGACCGTAGGCCGTGCCGCTGTCTTCGAGCCAGTGGATGATGGCCGAGAACGAGCCGTCGTCGCGCGGGCCGGCCCAGCCGCCCCAGTCGGGCATGTCGATCTTGACCTCGGCGCCGATCGACTCGGTGATGTCCTCGGCGATGAGCTCCTGCGCGGTGTTCCAGTCGCTCCAGCCCGAAGGCACCGAGAGGGTGAACGAGACGGGCGTGCCGTCGGGGTCGACGAGCGCGTCGCCGTCCCACGTGTAGCCGGCGTCTTCGAGGATGCCTCGCGCCTTCTCGGCGTCGACCGAGTAGTCCTCGCCCTCGAACTCGGGCTGGATCTCGTCTTCGAGGATCGACGACAGTCCGGTCACCGACCACACCGGCTCGCTCGCACCCTCGCGGGCGATGTCGACGTAGGCGTCGCGGTCGATGACCCACGCGAGCGCCTCGCGGAACGCCACGTCGTCGAACGGCTTCTGCTGCAGGTTCATGAACAGGGTCGCCGAACCCGTGGTCGGAGCCACGAAGTACTTGTTGTGCTCGGGGTCGGCGTCGAGGAACTGCTCCTGGATCTGCGGGATGAACGCCTGCGCCCAGTCGGCCTCGCCCTGGGCGAGCGCCGTGGTCAGCGCGGTGTTGTCGCCGTACGAGACGTAGTGCAGCTCGGGCACAGCCAGGTCGCCGCCCCAGTAGTCGTCGCGGGCTTCGAGCGTGACCGATTCGGTCGACCAGTTCGAGAGCGCGTAGGGGCCGGTGCCGACGAGGTCGTCGCCCTTGACGGGGTCGGTCGCCGGCTCGTCGAGGTTCTCCCAGATGTGCTTCGGCACGATCGGCACGTGCAGCACGCGGGCCTGGTTCACGTACTTCGACTCGCCGAAGGTGAGGGTGACGGCGTCGCCCTCGACGGTCGCTCCCTCGAACTTGAGACCGGCGGTGTCGAGCGCGGGGGTCGAGACGAGCTCGTAGGTGAAGACGATGTCGTCGGCGGTGAAGGGCTCGCCGTCGCTCCAGGTGACGTCCTTGCGGGGCACGACGGTGACCGCGGTGTAGTCGTCGTTCCACTCGATGCTCTCGGCGAGCCAGGGGGTGACCTCGCGGTCACCGGTCTGATTGACGAGACCGAGGGTCTCGAAGATGACCTTGCCGTAGCCGTACTTCGATGCGGACGAGTCGCCGACGTACGGGTTGTTCGACTCGGTGGTGATCGCGCCGTCGGGCTTGGCGATCGTCAGAGCCGCACCACCGGCTGCGCCGTCAGTGTCGTTCGATCCGCCCGCGGCGCAGCCTGCGAGGGCCGAGACACTGAGGGCGGAGATCGCCGCGACGGCGATGAGGGACTTTCTGAGCTTCATTGCTTCTCCTTGGGCACGGGTCGTTGTGCTGTGTGGCTGCCGGATGCTCGAGCATCCGGCGAACTTTGCTTACTGGCGAGAAAGTAAGCTGGTGCGAGGTTACTCGTTGGTAAGTAGAGTTGGCAAGTACGATCCAGTCCAGGATTCGGTGCAGAAGAGGATGGACCATGTCGAAGGATGCTGTCGCCCACACGTCCGTCCGTCCTGCCACCCGTGAGAAGCGTGAGCAGATCCTCAAAGCCGCCGTCGAGATCTTCGGGAACAAGGGCTCGACGAACGGCACCCTGGCCGATGTCGCCGAGCAGGTGGGCATCACCCACGCCGGCGTGCTGCACCACTTCGGCTCGAAGCAGAAGCTGCTGCTCGAGGTCCTCGCCTACCGCGACCAGGCCGACGTCGCCGAGCTCGCCGAGAAGCACATCCCCGGAGGCCCCGAGCTCTTCCTGCACCTGGTGCGCACCGCGATCGCGAACGAACGCCGCCCGGGCATCGTGCAGGCCTACACCGTGCTGTCGTCCGAATCCGTGACCGACAACCATCCCGGCCGGGAGTACTTCGAAGAGCGCTACACGACGCTGCGTCGCGAGGTCACCGAGGCGTTCCACTCGCTGTGCGCGCAAGAGGGAGTGACCGAGCCTGCGACGATCACGATCGCTGCAGCGAGCATCCTCGCCGTGATGGACGGACTGCAGCTGCAGTGGCTGCTGCACCGCGACGTGTTCGACCTGGGCGAGGCGAGCGAGTTCGCGATCCGCTCGATCGTCAACGGCGTGCTCCACCCCGGCCCCGCACTGGAGTCGTACACCCGCGACTAGGCTCGGGGCCATGACGATCGACCTCGAAGCGCTGTACACCGACCTGCACCAGCACCCGGAGCTCTCGTTCCAGGAGGCCCGCACCGCCGGCATCGCCGCGGGCCATCTGCGCGACCTCGGTCTCGAGGTGCACGAGGGCGTCGGCGTCACCGGCGTCGTCGGCGTCCTGCGCAACGGCGAGGGTCCCGTCGTCTGGGCGCGTGCCGACATGGATGCCCTGCCCGTGGGCGAGGAGACCGGCCTCGCGTACGCGAGCACCGCGACGGGCATCGACCCCGCCGGCAACACGGTGCCCGTCATGCACGCCTGCGGTCACGACATGCACGTGACCGCGATGATCGGCGCGGTCGAGAAGCTCGTCGCAGAGAAGGCCGACTGGTCAGGCACCGTCGTGGTGCTGATCCAGCCGGCTGAGGAGTACGGCGCAGGATCCCGCGCCATGCTCGACGCCGGGCTGCGCGACCTCGTGCCCCACCCCGACGTCGTGCTCGGCCAGCACGTCACTCCGCTTCCCGCCGGCACGATCGGCGTGCGCCCCGGCACGCAGATGGCGGCATCCGACGGCCTCACCGTCGTGCTGCACGGACGCGGCGGCCACGGCTCGCGCCCGCACTCGACGATCGACCCGGTGGTCATGGCCGCGGCGACCGTGATGCGCCTGCAGACCATCACCTCACGCGAGGTCGACCCGCGCGATGTCGCCGTCGTGACGGTCGGATCGATCCATGCGGGCCTGAAGAACAACATCATTCCTGCGGAGGCGAAGCTCGAGCTCAGCCTGCGGTACCCGAACGACGAGATGCGCGACAAGGTGCTCGCGAGCGTCGAGCGCATCGTGCGCGCCGAGGCCGCGGCATCGGGAGCGGAACGCGAGCCCGAGATCCGCACCGATCACACCCTGCCGCCCACGATCAACGACGCGGAGGCCACGGCGCGGGTCACATCCGCCCTGCAGCGCGCACTCGGCGAGGCGTCGGTCATCGATCCCGGCATGTTCACCGGCAGTGAAGACGTGTCGTGGTTCGCCCGCGACACCGGGGCGCCGCTCGTGTTCTGGTTCTGGGGCGGGGTCGATGCCGCGAAGTTCGCGGCGTCCTCGGCCGCCGGGACGCTCGACAAGGACATCCCCACCAACCACTCGCCGTACTTCGCGCCCGAGATCCACCCCACGATCGAGGTGGGCGTCACCGCACTGTCGGCCGCCGCGCGCGAGTTCCTCGGCTGAGCCTCAGCCGCCGCCCGTTCACAATTCAGCACGAACAATCGGAACCGGACCGGAATCGCGCCCTGAGCCCGCGGAACGCACGTTCTCTGCTGAGTTGTGAACGCGGTCGCTCGGAGTTGTGGAGCCGAAGGGGTGGTGGCTCAGCCGCCGATGGCGTTCATGCCGCGGGCGGGCTGCAGGAACGACGGGTCGTTGATGGCGTGGCCCGGCAGCTTGCCATGCACGCACGAGCGCAGCATGGCGCCGATACCGTCGGCACGGTGACCCGCGTCGGATGCCTCGTCGCCGCGCAGCACGCCGATCAGGTCGTACTCGGCGTTGGAGAAGAGGCAGTTGCGCAGCTGTCCGTCGGCCGTCAGGCGCAGGCGGTCGCAGGCTCCGCAGAACGGCGCGGTGACCGAGGCGATCACACCGACCTCGTGCGGGCCGCCGTCGATCCGCCACTTCTCGGCCGGCGCTCCCCCGCGACCGGGAACGGGGTCGAGGTCCCACCGCGCGCTCAGCTTCTCGAGGATCTCCTCGCGCGTCACCATCGACGCGCGATCCCACGTGTGCCCGGCGTCGAGCGGCATCTGCTCGATGAAACGCAGCTGCGCACCGACCTCCATCGCGAAGGCGACCAGGTCGGGCAGCTCGTCGTCGTTCACGCCGCGCATGGCGACGGTGTTGAGCTTGAGAGGGCGGAGTTCGGATGCCGCAGCCGCCGCTATGCCCTCGAACACGTCGTCGATGCGGTCGCGGCGGGTGAGGTCGGCGAAGCGCTGACGGTCGACCGTGTCGATGCTGATGTTCAGCCGAGTGAGTCCGGCGTCGATCAGGTCGGGCAGGTGCTTCGCGAGGGTGATGCCATTGGTCGTCATCGCCACCTCGACGGGCCCGTGATCGCCCTCGATCCGAGAGACGCGGCGCACGACGTCGACGATGTCGGCACGCAGCAGCGGCTCGCCGCCGGTGAGTCGGAACGTGCGGATGCCGAGCGAGGCCGCGACTTCGGCGACCTCGACGATCTCGTCGGTCGACAGGATGCTGGTGCGCGCAAGCCATTCGTTGCCCTGCTCGGGCATGCAGTAGGTGCAGCGCAGCGAGCAGCGGTCGGTCAGCGAGATGCGCAGATCGCGGTGCACGCGGCCGTGCGTGTCGACGAGTCCCTGCGATGCGGGCGCCGCGTCGGCGGCGATCACCGGATTCGGCGAGCGCACTCCGATCACGACCGGCACGGCCATCATCGCTCTCTCACGCTCCCCGACATGTTCCGAGACTATCCCGGGTGTCCGGCACCGAGGCCCGCGTGGCGCTACGACCGGCATATTGCCAGGTCGCGGGGTGGGCGACAGCATCCGTCCAGCCATCCGGCCCCCCCTCAGCCCTCCGGTCCGAGGC
>NZ_JAGGPD010000145.1 GCF_018613995.1 Microbacterium sp. ISL-103
GCGGCGTCCTGCAGCCATGCCGACGAGTTGTGCCAGACGACCAGCACCTCGGCATCGCGGTGCTCATCAGGGATCGCTGCGTCGATGTCGTAGACGACCGTCTCGACGTCGGCGGTGACCGGCAGGTCGATGGTGTTCGGAATCAGGATCTTCATACGAGCCTCCAGGTCGGGGGTGTCATCGGGTGTGTCATCGGGGGGATTCGGTCGATTCGCGCCAGACGACGGTGAGCAGTCCGTCGGGCTTCTCGGGCGGCTCGCCACCTCGCACGGCCGCGACGAGTCGGTGCATCGAGTAGGCGCCGAGACGCTCGCGGTCCTGCACCACGCTCGTGAGCGAGGGCACGAGGAACGCGCTCTGAGGGTGGTCGTCCCAGCCTGTCACGGCGACGTCGTGCGGCAGCTTCCACCCTCGCCGGGTGGCAGCCCGGATGGCGCCGGTCGCGAGGACGTCGTTCGCGGCGATCACGGCGAGTGGGGGAGCATCGTCGGGCAGCGCGTCGATCGCATCCTCCCCGGCCTTCCCGCTCCAGTCGCCGTCTGTCAGTCCGAGGGATTCGAGCCCGAGTCGGTCGATCGTCGAGAGGTAGGCATCGCGGCGTGCTCGTGCCGAGGGGAAGTCCTCGGCCCCGGCCACATGGATGAATCGACGGTGGCCCTGGGCTGCCAGCCGCTCGATCATCTCGGCGATCGGACGTGAGTCGGTGAACTCGCCGGTCATGTGCATGGCGTCGTCGAACTCGCCGACCGAGAGCACGATGGGCCCACCGCCGGTCGTGTCGGTGAAGGGGAGCGGCGTGAACGCGAGAATTCCCTCGTACTGCCCGGACTCGACCACCTCGGTCAGTCTCTCGTCGCGCGCGGTCTGCTCTTCCGGCAGGCTCACCACCTCGACGACGTATCCCTCGTCCCGCGCGGCGGCGATCGCCCCCGACAGCAGCGTCAGCGGGTTGATCGTCGCGATCGGCACGACGACAGCGAGGCGGCCGGTGCGGTGGGTGCGCATCGAACGAGCGGCGAGATTCGGCCGATAGTTCAGCTCGGATGCCGCACGCAGCACCTTCTCTCGGGTGGCCTCGGAGATGCCAGGGCGCCCGGTGAACACGAATGACACCGTCGATTGCGACACCCCGGCGAGATGCGCGACGTCATGGCTGGTCGGGCGTCGGTCCATGGCATCTCTCCTTCCGGGGTTGACGTGGCCGGTGTTCCTCTCGATAGTATCTACTACGTCTTAGTAATACGTAGTAACACCTCATCGAGGAGGCAGGGAATGCTCAGGATCGGCATCATCGGCACCGGCGGGATCGCCGACGCGCACATCGACGGATACCTCGCGTTCCCCGACCAGTGCGTGATCGCGGGTCTCGCCGACGTCGTACCCGGCAAGGCCGCGCAGAAGGCCGAAGCCTTCGGGCTGACGGACGTCACGGCGTTCGACGATCCGCTCGAGATGATCGCCTCGGGTCTGGTCGACGTCGTGAGCGTCGCCACCCCGCCGTCGACCCACGCCGCTCTCTCGATCGCTGCGCTCGATGCCGGCCTCCATGTGCTGGTCGAGAAGCCCATGGCTCCCTCGCTCGAAGAGTGCGACGCGATGCTTCAGGCCCAGGAGCGCTCTGGCAGGGTGCTCTCGGTCGTCGCGCAGAACCGGTTCCGCGACGACCTCGCGACCCTCAAAGACGTCGTCGACTCCGGGCTGCTCGGGTCGATCTCGCACGTCCGCGTCGACTCGGCGTGGTGGCGGGGGCTGCCCTACTACGACCTGTGGTGGCGTGGCACGTGGGAGAAGGAGGGTGGCGGGTGCACGTTGAACCACGCCATCCATCACATCGACCTGCTGCTGTGGCTGCGGGGGAGTCCGACCGAGATCACGGCGATGCTCACCAACGCCCAGCACGACAACGCCGAGGTCGAGGACCTCTCGGTCGCTGTCTTCCGCTACGACCGGGGCCTCGCCCAGCTGACCAGCTCGGTCGTGCACCACGGTCAGGAACAGGCGATCGTCATCCAGGGTGCGAATGCCCGGGTGTCTCAGCCGTTCTCGGTCGTCGCCGAGCGCTCTCGCCCCGACGGGTTCCCCGAGCAGGGCGGCGACGCCGACGTGGTGGCGCGCATCGAGGAGCCCGTCGCGGCGCGCACGCCTCTCGCTCACCTCGGGCATGAGGGCCAGATCGGCGATCTGCTCGGCGCGACCCGTGACGGACGGCCGCCGATCGCCGGGGGACTGGACGGACGCAACGCGGTCGAGGTGGTGACGGCCATCTACAAGGCGGACTTCGAACGCCGGTTCGTGTCTCTGCCGATCACGGCATCCGACCCGTACTACCGGGCAGGCCAGCTCGTGGCGAAGGCGCCGCACTTCTTCGAGAAGACCGCGTCGCTCGCCGAGGCGGCATCGTGAGCGCATCCTCGTTCCCCGGCGGCACATCGCTGTCGCATCTGGACGTCTACACCGATGCGGCGACCGACGGCATCTGCGGCGGGAGCCCGCACATGCACCTCGTCTCGACAGAGGCGTACGTGGTCGTCTCGGGCCAGGGAGCGCTGCAGGCGATCGACGCCGACGGCTTCCGAGAGACCGCCCTGTCGGCGGGATCGGTCGTCTGGTTCACCCCCGGCACGATCCACCGTGCCGTCAACCGCGGCGATCTGCGGGTCGTCGTGCTGATGAGCAATGCAGGGCTGCCGGAGGCGGGAGATGCGGTCATGACGTTCCCCGCGCAGGTCGTGGCGAACTCGAGCGCGTACGCTGCCGCAGCCTCTCTCGGAGACGAAGACGGAGAGGGAGGCGAAGACGGACGAGCAGAGCGAGCAACCGCACGACGCGACCTCGCGGTCGCCGGGTTCGAGACGCTGCGCGATGCCGTGGCTCGCGGCGACCGCGCCCCTCTCGATGCCTTCCACGCCGCCGCCGGTGCTCTCGTACGCGATCGTGCCGCGGCGTGGGGCGACCTGGTGCGAGAGCGTCCGCTGGCGCAGGCCGAGCAGTCGCTCGCTCTCGCCGAAGCCGTGGCATCCGGATCCGTCTCGCATCTCGCCGATGCCCGCGTCCACCAGGCCGTACCCTCGGTGGGAGAGCGCGGATTCGGCATGTGCGGACGCCTGCGCACCTACGACGTCACCGACGAGGAGAACGACCGATGACCCGCACCTACACCTTCGATCCGCTGCCCGAGCCGGTGGTCGGCCCCGGGGAGTTCGCCTTCGCGGCGGTGGGCCTCGACCACGGACACATCGTCGGCATGGTAGAGCAGCTCGTCGCCGCGGGTGCGACCCTCTCGCTCGTCTACGACCCCGACCCCGCGAAGGTCGCGGATCTCGTCGCGCGGTTCCCGCAGGCGCGGGCCGCAGCGAGCGAGCAGGAGGTGCTCGACGACCCTCGGGTGCAGCTCGTCGCGAGTGCCTCGATCGCGAATCAGCGGGCTCCTCTCGGGGTGCGCGTGCTGGATGCGGGCAAGGATTTCTTCGCCGACAAACCCGCGATCACGACGATGGACGACCTCGCCGCGGCCCGCGAGGCCGTGGCACGTACCGGTCGCAAGTTCGCGGTCTACTACGGCGAGCGTGTGCACTCCGAAGCCGCGATCCTCGCGGGGCAGCTGATCGACCGTGGAGCGATCGGAACCGTGCTGCAGGTCGCGTCGTTCGGCCCGCACCGGATCGGCGCGGGTCGGCCCGACTGGTTCTACGACCCCGAGCAGTACGGCGGGATCATCTGCGACATCGGCAGCCACAACTTCGAGCAGATGCTCTTCTACACGGGCGCGACCGACGGTGAGATCGTCAGCTCGACCGTCGCGAACTACGCCCACCGCGACACCCCGGGTCTGCAGGACTTCGGAGACGCGCACGTCGTGCTCGACAACGGCACCACCGGCTACGTGCGCGTGGACTGGTTCACCCCGGCCGGGCTCGACGTCTTCGGCGACGGCCGCACCGTGCTGCTCGGCACCGACGGCTACATCGAGCTGCGCAAGTACACCGACATCACCACCGACAACGGCGGTGGGCAGGTGCTGCTCGTCAATCACGACGGCCAGTTCCGCTTCGACGCGACGGGCAAGACCGGGTACCCGTTCTTCGGGCAGCTCATCCGCGACTGCCTCGACCGCACCGAGCACGCGATGACGCAGGCGCACGCATTCACGGCAGCCGAGCTGAGCATCATCGCGCAGCGGGATGCTCGGGTGCTCGCCGGCTGACGGCATCCGGTCGCTCTGGCCGGTCGGTCGTCAACCGTTCGGGAGGAAGACTGCGCGTGGGGAGGACGGATGCGGCGAATCCGTCAGCCCGAAGCGCAGTGCTCCTCCTGAAGGGGCGTATGCCCGACGCTCAGACGGCCAGCGCTGCCGCCTGGCGTGCGGCGCCGAGTGCGACGTACTCGCCGGGCTCGGGCACCTCGACCGGGAGTCCGAGGATCTCGGGCGCGATGCGGCGCACGGCCTCCGACTGCGCTCCGCCACCGATCAACAGGGCTCGTTCGAGCGGGATGCCGAGGTCGCGCAGCGCGTCGAGACCCGCGCCGAGTCCTCGGAGCATCCCCTCGACGGCCGCACGGGCGAGATTCTCTCTCGACGTCGACGCGAGCGTCATACCCGTGAGGGATGCCGTGGCATCGGGCAGATTGGGCGTGCGCTCGCCCTCGAAGTAGGGCAGCAGCGTCAGGCCCCCGGCTCCCGGCGATGCGTGCAGAGCCAGGTCGCTGAACTCCGAGTGCGTGACCCCCAGCAGTGCGGCGGTGACGTCGATCACCCGGGCGGCGTTGAGCGTCGCGACGAGCGGCAGGAAGTTGCCTGTCGCGTCGGCGAAGCCCGCCACCGTCCCGGTCGGGTCGCTCAGCGGCGTCGCGCTGATGGCGCAGACCGTGCCCGATGTGCCGATCGACACCACGACGTCGCCGGGCACGGCGCCGAGTCCGAGCGCGGCCGCGGCGTTGTCTCCCGCTCCCGCGCCGACCCGTCGACCATCGGCATCCGTCACCGACTCGTCGTGCGAGAGCACGCGGGGCAGGATCGCATCGTGCCCGAGAGCTGCGACCAGCAGCTCGCGGTCGTACTCGCCCGTCGCAGGATTCCAGTACCCGGTGCCCGACGCGTCGGATCGATCAGTGACGAGCTCGTCGAGCACGGGGTTGTCGGGGCCGAAGCCCCGCAGGCGCCAGGTCAGCCAGTCGTGGGGCAGCGCGACCGCCGCCACGCGCGCGGCGTTCTCGGGCTCGTGGTCGCGCAGCCACCGCAGCTTCGTGATCGTGAACGATGCCACGGGCACGAGACCGGTGCGGACGGCGAGTGCGGATGCCCCGAACTCGTCGATCAGATCGTGGGCGGCACCCGCCGAGCGCGTGTCGTTCCACAGCAGGGCGTCGCGGATCACGCGCCCGGACTCGTCGAGCACGACCATGCCGTGCTGCTGGCCCCCGATCGACCAGGCTGCGATGTCGTCGAGCGAACCCGCTTCCGCGATCGCGGCATTCAGAGCGCGCCACCAGGCCTCGGGGTCGACCGAGGTGCCTTCAGGATGAGACGCGCGACCCGAGCGGATGACCGCTCCGGTCGACGCGTCCACGACCACGGCCTTGCACGACTGGGTCGATGAATCGACCCCGAGAACCAGCGGCATGGTGTTCAGCGCGCGCCGAGCAGGTGCTCGGTCGCGAGCTGCTGCAGCCGGACGAAGCCGAAGCCCTTGCCGCCGAAGTACTGCGACGCGTCGAAGTCCTCATAGGCGGAGCGATCGGCGAGGAAGTCATCGTACGTCTCGCCCGGGCTGAGCGTCGGGGTGGAGAGCTCGTCGACCCGAGCGGCTGTCAGCGCCTCCTGCACTTCGGGGTCGGCACGGAAGGCCGCTGCCCGCTCCTTGAGCAGCAGGTAGGTGCGCATGTTGGCGGCTGCCGAATCCCAGACGCCCTTCTCGTCTTCGGTGCGGCTGGGCTTGTAGTCGAAGTGGCGAGGGCCGTCGTAGGCGGGGACTCCGCCGGGGCCGCCGTTCTCGAGCAGGTCGACGAGCGAGAAGGCGTTGTGCAGGTCGCCATGCCCGAACACCAGGTCCTGGTCGTACTTGATGCCGCGCTGGCCGTTCAGGTCGATGTGGAAGAGCTTGCCGTGGAACAGCGCCTGAGCGATGCCGGCGGTGAAGTTGAGCCCGGCCATCTGCTCGTGACCGACCTCGGGGTTCACGCCGACCAGTTCCGGGCGTTCGAGCGAGTCGATGAAGGCGATCGCGTGGCCGAGGGTGGGCAGCAGGATGTCGCCCCGGGGCTCGTTCGGCTTCGGCTCGATCGCGAAGCGGATGCCGTAGCCCTTGTCGGTGACGTAGTCGCCGAGCAGGTTGACCGCCTCGCGGTAGCGCTCGAGCGCCTGACGGATGTCCTTCGCGGAGTCGTACTCCGCGCCCTCGCGGCCGCCCCACATGACGAAGGTCTGGGCGCCGAGCTCGGCACCCAGGTCGAGCTGACGGAAGACCTTGCGCAGCGCATAGCGGCGCACGTCGCGGTCGTTCGAAGTGAAGCCGCCGTCCTTGAAGATCGGTGCGCTGAAGAGGTTCGTGGTGACCATCGGCACGACGAGGCCCGTGTCATCGAGAGCGCCCTTGAGGCGGTCGATCTGCGTCTGGCGCTCGGCGTCTGTCGAGCCGAAGGCGAAGAGGTCGTCATCGTGGAATGTCAGCCCGTAGGCGCCGAGCTCGGCGAGCTTCTCGACGGCGTGCACCACGTCGAGCGCGGGCCGAGTGGGGCCGCCGAAGGGGTCTGCGCCGTTGTAGCCGACGGTCCAGAGGCCGAAGGAGAACTTGTCATCGCGGGTGGGGGTGCTCATGGCTGCTCCTGTGCAGGTCATCAAATAAGTTGTGGTTGACAACATATCCCATGACAGGAGCCGCGTCCACCCCCTACAGTGAAGGGATGCCGACATCGCCGAGCCCCGCGCCGGGCACCCGCCCGCACAATCGCGCCCGCATCCTGCGGCTCGTGCACGAAGACGGCGCGCAGTCGCGGGCCGCGCTGACCGAGCGCACGGGACTCAACCGCTCGACGATCGCCGACCTCGTGGCCGAGCTCGTGCGACAGGGGGTCGTCGACGAACGCGTGCCCGACGTGCCGGGCCGGGTCGGGCGTCCCTCGCCGGTCGTGACGGCGTCGGCCCAGGTCGTCGCGATCGCGGTGAACCCCGAGGTGGATGCGATCGAGATCGCTGCGGTCGGCCTCGACCGCAGCATCCTGGTGCGCGAGCGTCTGGACAACCAGGACCTGCCGACACCGGATGCCGTGGCCGCCACGATCGCCGACCGGATCGCAGTGTGGCGAGAGGGTCCGCTCGCGACCGTGCGGATCCAGGCGATCGGGATCGCGGTGCCGGGACTCGTCCGCTCGTCGGATGGGGTCGTGCGCAACGCCCCGCACCTGGCATGGACCGACGTGCCCCTCGCGCAGCTCGTGCGCTCGGCGACGGGATCCCCGGCCGTGGTCGACAACGACGCGACGCTGGGTGCGATCGCCGAGCACCGCTACGGCGCGGGGCGGGGCATCGACGACATCGGCTACCTGAACGGCGGCGCCGCCGGCATCGGCGGCGGCCTGATCATCCACGGCAGGCCCGTCGCGGGTGCCGGAGGCTATGCCGGCGAGTTCGGCCAGAACCGCCCGCGCATCACCGCCGACGACGACCGCCGAACCTCCGACGGAGTGCTCGAAGCCGAGGTGAGCCGTCGGCTGCTCCTCGACGCGGTGGGGCTCGATGCGGCCGACGACGAGACGCTCGGTGCCGAGCTCTCGGCGGCCGATTCCTCGGGAGCGACGTCGACGGCGGTCGCCGACGAGATCACCCGGCAGCCGCACGTCCTGGCGAGCGCCCTGGCGAATGCCGTGAATGTGCTCAATCCGGCGCTCATCGTCCCCGGCGGATTCCTCGCGACCCTCGCGGATCTGCGCGCCGAGCAGATCGCCGACGACGTCAGCGCTCTCGCGATGACCGAGAGCGCCGAGGGGCTGCAGATCCGTCCGGCGGCGCTCGGGCCCGACAGGCTGCTGATCGGCGCGGCCGAACTGGCGTTCGCCGAGCTGCTCGCCGATCCGGGGGAGCGGAGCTGACCGCGATGGCGATCGACCCCAAGAAGACGCTCGACGCGTACAAGGCCCGCCGCGGGGAGTTTCGCATACTCGACGTCCCCCCGATGCAGTACCTCATGGTCGACGGCGCGGGAGACCCCAACACCGCTCGGGCCTACGGGGATGCGGTGTCTGCGCTGTTCCCGCTCGCGTACTCGCTCAAGTTCGCGAGCCGTGACGAGCTGGGCGTCGACACGGTGGTCATGCCGCTCGAAGGACTCTGGCACGCTCCCGACATGCAGGCGTTCACGTCGCGGCGCGACAAGTCGGTCTGGCTGTGGACGCTGATGATCATGGTGCCCGATCACGTCACACCCGAGATGTTCGCGGCGTCGGTCGACGCGGTGACGGCGAAGACGGCCAAGAAGAAGCAGGAGTCCCCGGCGCTGCACTCGGTGCGCCTCGAGACTCTCGACGAGGGGCTCTGCGTGCAGACGCTGCATGTCGGCCCGTACGACGACGAGGCGCCCGTGCTCGACGAGCTGCACACCCGTTTCGTACCCGAGAACGGACTGCGGATGACCGGGCTCCATCACGAGATCTACCTCAGCGATGTCAGGCGGGCCGCACCCGAGAAGCTCCGCACGATCCTGCGGCAGCCGGTCGAGCGCGAGGGCGATATCCTGCTCGGATGACCTCACCGAAGGGCGCCGCGCGCACGGCTCAGCGGTCCGACGCATTCCGGCGCGTGGCACGGGCCGGTTTCGTCGTGGTCGGCCTCGTGCACATCATCATCGGGGCCATCGCGGTCTCCATCGCCACGGGCGGCGGCGGGGATGCCGATCAGGACGGTGCGATGGAGCAGATCCGCTCGACCCCGATCGGAGGCCTGCTGCTGGGGGCCATCGCCGTCGCGCTGATCGCGCTCGCCGTCTGGCAGGTCGCGAGCGGAATGCTCGCCGGCGGCAAGGAGCCCCGCAAGTGGGGCATGCGGATCAAGCTCATCGGCATCGCCGGCGCGTACCTCGTGATCGCGGGGCTCGCGTTGATCTTCGCCTTCGGCGGACATGTCGAGTCCGAGGAGACGACGCGGGCGCTCAGCGCATTCGTCCTCTCCGCGCCGGGAGGTGTGGTGGCGCTCATCATCCTCGGCCTCACCGTCGGCGGGGTGGGCGTCGGATTCATCGTGATCGGGTTCACGAGAGGTTTCGAGAAGACGATGGACGTGCCCTCGGGCCCCTCCCGGCCGGGGATCATCGCGCTCGGGGTCGCGGGCTACATCGCGAAGGGGATCGCCGTCGCGGTGACGGGACTTCTCTTCATCGTCGCCGCATGGACGCAGGATCCGCAGAAGGCGGCGGGTCTTGACGCCGCGCTGCGGAGCCTCATCGATCTGCCGTTCGGACGCGCGATCCTCTGGCTCGTCGGAGTGGGCCTCGCGATCTACGGGGTCTTCTCCTTCGTGCGTGCGCGCTACGCCGACATGTGACGAGCAGTCTCAGGCGGTCGAAGGCTTCTCGCTCCACACCAAGAGGAACGCGCCCAGCGCGATCATGAGCCCGCCGCCGGTGGCGCTCATCGCCTCGATCCGTCGGGGTGACCGACCGAACCAGTCCCGCGCCCCGCTCGCCAGCAGCACCCACACGGCGTCGCACGCGACCCCGATCGCGACGACGATGGCGCCGAGAACGAAGAGCTGCGCCGGCACGGACCCGCCGTGCAGGTCGACGAATTGAGGCAGGATCGCCAGGAAGAAGGCGATCGACTTCGGGTTGGTGACCCCGACCACGAATCCCTCGGCGAGCAGTCGCCCGCCTGAGCGCCGAGGCACCGGGCCACTCATCGACTCCGCTGCGTCTTTGCGGTGTCTGATCGCCTGTACGCCGAGGTAGATCAGATACCCGGCGCCGAGCACCTTCACGATCGTGAAGAGCACGATCGACTGGGCGACGACCGTGCCGACGCCCAGCGCGACGCCGACGACGAGCACGATCGAGCCGAGTGCCGTGCCCAGGATGCTGAGGAACCCCCCGAGGCGCCCCAGGGCCATCGCTCTGCCGATCGTGAAGAGCACGGTGGGCCCGGGGATCACGACCATGACGAACGCCGCGACGACGAAGGTCGCGAGGGTCTCGACGCTGAACATGCAGCGAGCCTAGGGCAGCTCCGCACGATCCGATCCAAGAAGTTTCGGAGCGATCGTCATGAAACGCCTGCGCGAGGGTCTGGGTATGTAGCGGGCAGCCTCGACTGCCCGTCGTACTGGGGATCGAACGCACACAGGGGAAGGCGCACGCCGGTCACTCGCCGCACGGCGAAGGACCGCGGGCCGGGATGGGGACGCACACATGGGCTTCAGCTCACACGATCGGATGACGGCGCGGATTCACCGCACCGCCGCGGCACCACGCCGCAGGGCGCTGACGCGGTTCATCGGTGCGCTCGCCGTCGCAGGAGCCCTCGTCACCGGCGTGACTCTCGCCCCGAACTCCGGGATCACGGCCGCGGCAACGGTGCCGGGAAGCCCGGGCACTCCGCAGACGGGCACGCCCGTCTACACCGAAGACTTCTCGAACCAGAGCGCAGCGCTCGTGGCGCGATCGATCACGACCTACACCGGCGGCTCGGCGGCCGCGAACTCGACCTACACCGCCTCGGCGCAGTACACGCCCGCAGGCAATCAGTGCAACGGATGGGTCATGAGCGCGGCGACGCCCACTGCTCCCGTCACCGACCTCGGCTGCCTGAACAACCTGACCACGACGTGGCCCGTGCTGCAGGGCATGGCGCAGGCGCTCGGCGTGGCACAGGGGCAGACGGCTACCCAGGCGGCCACGAACCAGGTGCTGACGTCGTACACCAACGCGGCGAACGGCGTCATCGCCGCCGGTACGCAATTCCGCACGGTCAACACGATCCCGGCGATCGGCGGTCACTACTACGCCGTGTCGGCGTACTTCGCAGCGGTCAACTGCCCGGCCGCCGGAGGAGCGAACCAGCCGAAAGAGACATTCAGCCTCATCGTGAACGGCAGTCCGGTGGTGCTCAGCACCGGTCTGAACCCCTGCGCGAACAACACCTTCTGGGGAACCCAGACCGCGAAGCTGCAGTCGGCCGCCTACCAGGTGCCCGTCGGAACCACCGCGAACCTCGGCCTCTCGCTCTACAACGCGACCGCGACGGGATCCGGCAACGACGTCGCCTTCGACCTGCCGCAGATCGTCGATGTCACCCCGCAGCTCGACAAGGCGTTCAGCCCCACGGTCATCACCGACGGATCGACCTCGAAGATGACGTTGACGGTCACCAACACCTCCGACCTCATGGCCAAGAGCGACTGGTCGATCACCGACGCGCTGCCGACGAACCTGAAGATCGCAGCCGCACCGAACATCGGCGGCACCTGCATCCAGCGCACCGGAGCGGCCTACACGGTCACAGCCCCCGCCGGCGGAACGACGGTGTCTGTCACGGGCGGCGACCTCGCGCTGGGCAGTGCGTCGTGCACGGTCACGGTCGACGTGACGTCGGCGGTCAACGGCACCTACATCAACGGTCCGGCCAACATCACCACGAACCTCAACCCGCCGGCCAATGCGTCGCTCGAGGTGATCCAGCCGTCGATCGACATCGTCAAGACCTCGAACATCACGAGTTACGACGCGGTCGGCGATATCGCGACCTACACATTCGTGGCCACGAACACCACGCCGAAGGCGCCGACGAACACCGTCGTCAACACCAGCCTCACCGACGTCGCGATCACGGAGGATTCGTTCTCGGGCATCGGGGACATGAGCGCGCTGGTGTGTGACAAGCCTGCGCCGGTCACCCTGGCGAGCGGCGCGACGCTGACCTGCACGGCGACCTACGTCGTGCAGCAGGGCGACCTCGACAGGGCGCCCCTGACCAACGGCGCACGCGCCACGGGCACGCCGAAGGCGGGGCCCACCGTCACCGACACCGATGACGAGATCATCCCCGCAGTGTGGACCCCCGCCCTTCTTCTCGACAAGACGGCCTCGGTCGTCGAAGTCGACGGTGACGGAGTCACCGGACTCGGCGACCACAACATGTACGCGTTCGACGGCACCAACACCGGAAACGTCACCGTCCCCAGCATCACCG
>NZ_JAGGPD010000146.1 GCF_018613995.1 Microbacterium sp. ISL-103
AGCACGAGGCTGATGACGGCGTTGAAGAGCCCGATCGTGGCTCCGAGGCTGAAGTTGGCGTTCAGGATGCCCGTCTTGTAGACGTACGTGGGGATGATCTCCGATGTCGAGAGGTTGAGAGCGTTCTGCAGGAGGAACGCCTTCTCGAACCCGATCGCCATGATGTTGCCGACGCCGAGGATCAGGATGATCGTGGCCGTCGGCAGAAGAGAGGGCAGATCGACGTACCAGATCTTCTGCAGGCGGGAGGCGCCGTCGATCTTGGCGGCCTCGTAGAGAGAGGTGTCGACCGAGGCGAGCGCTGCGAGATAGATCACGGCCGAGTAGCCGGTGGTCGTCCAGATGTCGGTGGCCACGTAGATGTGGCGGAAGAAGTCGGCGCTCGCCAGCAGATCGACCTGCCCGGCACCGAAGAAGCTGAGGGTGCGCCCGAGGATCCCCACACGAGGGGAGAGAAGCAGGATCGTCATCGAGACGATCACCACGGTGGAGATGAAGTAGGGCGCGTAGGTCACCAGCTGCACGGTGCGCGTGAAGAAGCGCAGCCTGACCTCGTTGAGCATGATGGCGAGGATGATCGGCAGCGGGAAGCTCGCGATGAGGGTGTAGACCGCGAGGATGAAGGTGTTGCCGATCAGCTTCGGGAAGACGGGGTTGCGGAAGAGAGCGGTGAAGTTGTCGAACCCCACCCACGGGCTCCCCCACACGCCGTCGATCGGGTTGTAGTTCTTGAACGCGATCACCGCGTTGGCCATCGGCACGTAGCGGAACACGATGAACCAGATGACGGGCAGGAGCAGCAGCAGGTACAGCTGCCAGTACCGGCGCAGGCTCCGGACGAATCGGGATCGTGCGTCGGTGCGTCGAGGACTCGGCGGCGAGACCTCGATCGGTGGTGCGTGCTCAGCACTGAGCTTCATGATCGCCCTCCCAGGGCAGGGTTACTTTACGTCGTAATAAAATCATGCCGAGCCGGAAAAGTAAACGCCGACTTTCCGGTCGGGGATTTCTGCGGATCGCTTGCACGTCCATCTCAAACGTGATTTATTGACGTTGTCAAGTAACTACCGGAGGGTCTCATCCCATGACTTGCCGTGCAGACACCGTCGTCGCACTCCGCGCTGCTGGTGCCGCCTTCATCCTTCAGATCTCCGACCCGATCCCGCGTGTGCTGCACTGGGGTGCCGACATCGGTGATCTCAGTCCCGCGACCGTCTCGGCGCTCGCCCTCACCGCAGGCCCCGCCCAGCTGAACAACTCCCCCGACATCCCTCGGACGTTCTCCGCGCTTCCCACCGAGTACGAAGGCTGGTCGGGAACCGCGGCGCTGTCCGGCCACGCGCACGGCCGTGCCACGACGCCTCGCCCACGGCTCGTGACGCACCACGTGCATGTGCCGGCAGACGGGATCGGGGGCCGCGTCGCCCTGACGTTCGACGACACCATCGGCGGGCTCCGCACCGAGTTGACCTACCGGCTCGACGCCCACGGCGTGCTCTCGGTCGACACGTCGCTCACTCGCGACGCCGCCCTCAGCCCGCGCATCGGCTCGACCGCGTACACGGTGGGCTCCGTGCTCTCGCTCCTTCCTCTTCCGGAACGCGCGACCGAGATCCTGGACTTCACCGGCAAGTGGTGTCGTGAGCGCTCTCCGCAGCGGTCGCCGTTCGGATTCGGCACCCACCTTCGTGCCGCGCACCGCGGCAAGCCGGGACACGACTCGCCCTTCCTGCTCGCGGCCGGCACGGCCGGTTTCGGCTTCGGACACGGCGAGGTCTGGGCGGTGCACCTCGCGTGGAGCGGAGAACAGCAGTACCTCGCCGAACGCCTCCCCGAAGGGGCCGGCGCGTTCAGCGCGATCCTCGGCGCCGGGGAAGAACTGCATCCCGGCGAGGTCATCCTCGAAGACGGCGAGCGCTACGACGCACCGACCGCGCTGTTCATCTGGTCAGGCAGTGGTCTCGACGCGATCAGCGATCGGCTGCACAGCCGACTCCGCGCGCGACCGACGCATCCGCGCTCTCCGCGTCCGCTGGTGCTCAACACGTGGGAAGCGGTGTACTTCAACCACGACCTCGATCGCCTGACCGCCCTCATCGAGCGTGCAGCCGATGTGGGGGTCGAACGCATCGTGCTCGACGACGGCTGGTTCCGTGGTCGTCGGGAGGCGGATGCCGGGCTCGGCGACTGGTTCGTCGACGACGATGTCTGGCCCGACGGCCTGGGTCCGCTCGTCGACATCGTGCGCGCGCACGGGATGCAGTTCGGTCTCTGGTTCGAGCCCGAGATGATCAACCTCGATTCCGACCTCGCCCGTGCTCATCCCGACTGGGTGCTCGGTCCCGCTGAAGGGCTCGGCCCCGAGTCGCGCTCGCAGCACGTGCTCGACATTGCTCGCTCCGAGGCATACGACTACCTTCTCGAACGCCTCGACGCGCTCGTGCGCGAGCACTCGATCGACTACCTGAAGTGGGATCACAACCGCGACCTCCTCGAAGCCGTGAGCCAGGGCGACGACGGCGACCGCCCGAGCGTCCACAGGCAGACCGCGGCGCTGTACCGCCTGCTCGACGAACTGCGTTCCCGGCATCCGCAGCTCGAGATCGAGACGTGCTCCGGCGGCGGCGGCCGGATCGACCTGGGCATCCTCGATCGCACGGACCGCGTGTGGGCCTCGGACTGCAACGACCCGGTCGAGCGCGTGCAGATCGAGCGATGGACGCGCGCGATCGTGCCGCCCGAGCTCATCGGCTCTCACCTGGGCGCGACGCGCTCGCACACCACGGCTCGGAGCACCGACCTGCCCTTCCGCCTGGTCACCTCTCTCACCGCGCATGCGGGTATCGAGCAGGACCTCACCCTCGTCGACGATGTCGAGCTGGCCGCGATCACCCGCTGGGCCGGCATGTATCGGGAGTTCCGCGACCTGCTGCACAGCGGTCGAGTGGTCAACGCCGACCTCGCAGACCAGACCACCGCCCTGTCGGGGATCGTCGCGCAGGACGGCTCCGAGGCGCTGTTCAGCTGGAGCAGATTCGCCACGTCGGCCGCCGGGCAGTCGGGCCGGGTGCGTCTGCCCGGACTCGACGACACGTCGATGTACAGCATCCGGATCCGCGAAGACCTGGGCTCTTCCAGCCGGCACCAGGGCAACGATCCCGAGTGGGTCACGGATGCGCTGGCAGGCCCGGTCGAGATGCCCGGAGCCGTGCTCGCCACCATCGGGGTGCCTCTGCCCACGCTCAACCCGCAGCAGGCGATGCTCATCGAGATCCGGCGCACACGCAGCTGACCACGCACCTTCCTTCCCATCCCCACGACAGAGCAGTCGAACGAGAGGAAAGCAATGAAGACCCACCGACAGAGAAGGCGCGCGGCCTCGATCACCGCGGCACTCGCCGCGACCGCGATCGTCCTCAGCCTCGCCCCCGGTGCGACCTGGGCGACCGAGGCGACGCCGGATCCGACTCCCGCACCCGAGGTGACGCCGTCATCGACGCCGGCACCGGGTGCGCATTCGACACCGGATGACGAGCCGACGCCCACCGAGCAGCCGACGCCGCATCCGACCGCATCGAGCACCCCCGAGCAGGCACCGCCCGCGAAGGAGGCCCGACGCCCTGCAGCCAAGGCCGACGACGGGATCTCCGACCGGTCGGCGAAGCCCTACATGGGCTGGAGCAGCTACAGCATGCAGGTGTACGAGGGCGGCCAGTGGATCACGGCCGACCAGATCATGGCGCAGTCCGATGCCATGCACGACAAGCTGCAGGACTTCGGATACGACCACATCAACATCGATGCCGGGTGGAACGGCGGCCAGGACGAGTACGGACGCCCGATACCCAGCACCACGCTGTTCCCCGACGGGCTCGACGCGGTCATCGACCACGTGCACGACAACGGCCAGAAGGTGGGCCTCTATCTGATCCCCGGGATGAGTCTCGACACCGCGCAGAAAGCGCTCCCCATCTACGGCGCCCCCGGCTGCACGACCGAGAACCTGCTCAAGCAGCCGCTCCAGCAGGGCGACTACTGGGGATTCGGCTACCGGCTCGACTTCGACAACCCCTGCACCGAGAAGTACATCGACTCGATCGCAGACCTGCTGGGCGAGTGGGGCGTCGACTTCATCAAGTTCGACAGCGTCACCCCCGGCTCCGGAGTCAGCGACCTGTCGATGGACGCCCGCGAAGAGGTCGCCGCCTGGTCTCGCGCGCTTGATCGCAACGACATCTGGTTCGAGCTCTCCTGGGCCGTCGACATCAACTACGCCGACTACTGGAAGCAGTACGCAGACGGATGGCGCATCGACTGGGACGTCGAGTGCTACTGCGGCGACGAGGCCCTCACCACCTGGGAGAACGTCGCGCGCCTGTTCCCCCGGCTCTCCGACTGGTGGCGCCACGCGGGCCCCGCCGGCTGGAACGACCTCGACTCCCTCAACGTCGGCAACGGCAAGATGGACGGCCTCACCCGAGACGAGCGCCGCACGGCGACGACACTCTGGGCGACGTCGGCCGCACCGATGTACCTCGGAAACGACCTGACGAATCTCGACGACTACGGCGTCGACCTGATCACCAACCGCGAGGTCATCGCCGTGAACCAGGCGGGCGTGCCCGCTCGTCCCGTCTCGACGGCGACGAAGCAGCAGGTCTGGTACGCACTGGACCCCGACGGCACCTACACGGTCGCTCTCTACAACCTGGGCCGAGCGGACGCCGATATCACCGTCGATTGGTCCGACATCGGGCTCGACGGATCCGCCAAGATCCGAGACCTCTGGGCCGGCAAGAACCTGGGCACCGAGGCCGACGGCTTCACCGCAGAGAGCGTGCCGATCCACGGTGTGCGCCTGCTGAAGGTGACACCGGCGAAGCAGTCGGCGATCACCGTCAACGACGACTCGCTGCGGGTCGCCTACGACGGAGACTGGATGCGCAACGGCGGAAACGAGGTTCCGGCGACATCGCAGCCGTTCACCGTCGCGGTGTCGGACACCCCCGGTGGCGGCACGCCCGACCCGCCGGCCACGGGTCTCACGGTGACGCTGAACGACGACGATTCGCGCATCGGATACAGCGGGTCGTGGGGCTACAGCAACAATCGCGGCCTCGGCGACCACGGCGACGACGTCCACTACGTCGAGACCAACGGAGCGGCCTTCGAGTACACGTTCCAGGGAACCGGAATCCAGTACGTCACCGAGAAGCACGAGTCGCAGGGAGGGGTGGAGATCTACCTCGACGGCCAGCTCGTCGAGACCGTCGACACCTCGCTGCCAGCCGCAGACGGTCGTCTCTCGCAGCAGGCGGTCTACGCCGTCGCCGACCTCCCCAGCGCAAGCCACACCCTGAGGGTGGTCAAGAAGTCCGGATCGTTCATGCTGCTCGACAAGCTGGTCGTCACTCTCGACAGTCAGCTCAGCTCCACCTCGGGAGCGTTCAACAAGGCCGCCCCCGCCGACGTGTCGGTCGACGTGCTGCGAGACCCGAGCGAGCTCGCCTCGATCAGCGTCGCGGGTGAGCCGCTCGAGCGAGACACCGACTACACGCTGTCGGGAGCGACGGTCACCCTGAAGTCGTCGTATCTCGCCACGCTCCCCGTGGGAGACGCGACGCTGGACTTCGCGTTCACCGGCGACCATCTCGACGATGTCCACGCCACGGCGGCAGACGGCGACTCGGTGTCGTTCATGTTCCGGGGCACGGGCGTCTCGTGGCTCGGTCCGAAGGGGCCCGACCAGGGCACCGTCGATGTCTACATCGACGGCAAGAAGGTGAAGCGCGTCGACACGCACGCCGGGTCGCGCGTCTCGAACCAGGAGCTCTTCGCGGTCTCCGGGCTGAAGGACAAGGAGCACACGATCAAGATCGTGAAGACCTCGGGAGACGTGCTCCGCACGGACGTCTTCCGATACACGGTCAAGAAGGTCGGCTGATCCCGTCGGGGCGGGCCTCGCGCCCGCCCCGATGCAGCGGCTGCGGAGCATGTCGCGGATGTCTGCCCCCGGGTGCACACTCGGCAGATGGAGATCACACTCGCACAGCCGGCAGGACTCGTGGTGAGTCCTGCCTTCAGCCATGTCGCCGTCGTCCCGCCCGGGGCGACGACGATCCACGTCGGCGGCCAGAACGGCGTCGACGAGACCGGAGCCCTCGTCTCGGCAGATGCCGCCGAGCAGTCGCTCCGAGCGGTGCAGAACGCCCGCATCGCCCTGGAGTCCGCGGGTGCGGGCCTCGACGACGTCATCAGCTGGACCATCCACATCCACCAGGACGCCGATCTTCGCGCCGCTTACGGCGCAGTCGCATCCACGCTGGCCCGAGACGGCGCCCCTCCCCTGGTCACCGCGGCGCTCGTCGCCGGCCTCGGCGTACCGGGAGCACTGATCGAGGTGAGCGCGATCGCCGCCGTCATCCGCGAGTGACGACGTCCGGCGGTCGACTCAGACTCAGATCCGGCCGCGCACCGGAGTGCGCTCGGCCTGGTCCCCGCCGTCGGGCATCGCCATCTCCGCCCGGACGCCGAGCAGTCTCACCTCTCGCTGCTGGTCGAGCGTGGCACCCAGGGCCCGAGCCGCCGCGATCACGTCCTCGCGCACCGTGGTCGGCGCCGACAGCTTGCGCCCGAAGGTCTTCGTCTCGAACGGCGCATACCGCACCTTGAGATGCACGCGGACGACCGGGCGCCCCTCGGCTGCGCAGTCGTCGAACGCGTGCCCGGCCAGATCCGTCAGAGCATCCTGCACCTCTGCCGGTGTCGTGAGGTTCTGCTGATAGGTCGTCTCGCGGCTGTGGCTCCGAGCCACCCACGGAGTGCTGTCGACCACGGCCGGCCCGAGTCCGGACCCGAGTCCGTGGTACCAGACGCCCATGCGCGGCCCGAACTCGGCGACCAGCAGGTCCTCATCGGCGTCCGCGAGCTGACGAACCGAGACGATGCCGTGTGCGGCGAGCCGTTTCTGCACCTTCGGGCCCACACCCCACAGATCGCGGGTGGTCTTGTCGCCCATCACCTCGAACCAGTTCTCCTCGGTGAGACGGAAGACGCCCCGCGGCTTGCCGAACTCGGTGGCGTTCTTCGCCCGAACCTTGTTGTCGCCGATGCCGACCGAGCAGTGCAGCGCGGTCGCCTCGAGCACTGCGGCCTGAGCAGCGCGCGCGACCGCCTCGGGGTCATCCGTCGTCACGCCGAGGAAGCACTCGTCCCAGCCGACGACCTCGAGCACGATGCCGGGAAGCGCACGCAGTGCCGACATCACCTCGGCCGATGCCGCCTCGTAGGCGTCGTGGTCGACGGGAAGGAACACCGCGTCAGCGGGCGCCTTGCGCGCGGCGATCTTGAGGGGCATCCCCGAACCGATCCCGAATTCGCGCGCCTCGTACGACGCTGTCGACACGACAGCCCGCTCGGTGGGATCGCCGCGTCCGCCCACGATCACCGGACGCCCGGCGAGTTCCGGTCGACGCAGCACCTCGACCGCGGCGATGAACTGGTCCATGTCCACGTGCAGCACCCAGTCGGCCATGCATCGAGTGTGACCGGTGCCGCTCGGGTTGTCACCCCTCGGATGCGACCGACGAGCGGTCTCAGGCGATCGCGACTCCGATGGCGGTCGCGATCACGGCCAGCAGCGGCAGGGTGCCCTGCATCGCCGCGGCCCGCAGCTTCGACGGGTCGGAGAGCACGAGCACGAGGGCAGCGGCCAGCATCATGCCGGTGCCGGCGAAGACGAGGGTCAGTCCCACGGTGCCGAACCCGATGATCACGAAGCCCACGCCGAGCAGAGCAGTGAGAGCCAGGAAGAGATTGTAGAAACCCTGGTTGAAGGCGAGCGCCTTCGTCGTGAGGGCATCCGCCTCGGTGGCGACGCCGAAGATCTTCCTCGTTTCGGGCTCGGTCCACTTCAGTGACTCGAGCGCGAAGATGAAGACGTGGAACGCGGCAGCGGCCGCGGCGAGGACGAGTCCGACGATGAGCATGACTCGATCGTATCGCCGGGAGAGCGTCGTCAGAGGAGGAAGATCGGCAGCAGCCCGGGGTTGTGCGCATGGACGAGCACGGCGAACACGACCGCGTCGAACAGCAGATGCACGGTCACGACGTAGGCGAGCGAATGGGTGCGCATGAAGATGAACCCCTGCAGCAGAGCGAACGGGATCGTCAGCAGCGGCCCCCACTCGCGGTAGCCGAGCTCCCACAGGAACGAGACGAACACGATCATCTGCAGCACGTTGGCGAGAGCGTCGGGAAAATGCCTGCGCAACAGGGCGAAGACGGTGCAGATGAAGAACAGCTCGTCCCAGATGCCGACCGCTCCCACCCCCACGAACAGTCGCGCGATGAGGTCCGGCGAGTCGACCACGGGCCAGTTCTGGTAGACGCCGCTGGTGATGAAGTAGAACGGCAGGATCAGCCAGCCCAGCACCAGGACGGCCACCAGCCACCCCCATTGCAGGCGCCCCCAGCGACGATGCGCTCGCCAGGGGAAGCTGATCGCACGATCGCGGAAGACGAGACGGGAGACGACGTAGGGCACGGCGACGGCGCCACCGAGTGCGAGCGTGAAGCGCAGCATGGCG
>NZ_JAGGPD010000147.1 GCF_018613995.1 Microbacterium sp. ISL-103
CCGAGGACGGAGATGGCGTTGCCCGAGACGACCACGGGTGCGGTGACCGGTGCGACGACCTGCGTGCCGCTCGCGACCCCGTCATCGCCCGACGTGGTCGGGTCGACGGAGCCGGTCGCTGCATCACTCGAGGAAGCCGGTGCTGCGGCATCCTGGCCGAGTGCGTCGCTGTCGCCGAGGAGCGACAGCGAGTTGCCCGACACGGTGATCGGCACGTCGACGTCGACCAGAGCCTGGGTGCCCGAGAGCAGACCGTCGATGCCCGTCGTCGTGACCGCCGGGGCGGGTGCGGTGGGAGCCGGGGCCTGGGGAGCCTCGGCCGGCGCCGCCGCCGTCTCGCTCGACGAATCGCCGAGAAGGGTGATGGCGTTGCCGCTCACCGTGACGGGCAGGGTGACGTCGACGACGGCCTGGGTGCCCGACGCGGTGCCGGACTCGCCACTCGTGGTCGGCGCCGGTGCTGGGGCTGGTGCCGGCGCAGGTGCCGGAGCTGGGGCTGGTGCCGGCGCAGGGGCCGGGGCGGGTGCCGGGGCGGGGGCAGGAGCGGGAGCAGGTGCCGGAGCCGGCTGCGCGGAGGAGTCTCCGAGCAGTGAGACCGCGTTGTCGACGATCGTGACGGGGATCGAGATCGGAGCATCCGCCTGGGTGCCCGAGAGCAGACCGTCTTCTCCCGATGTGTCTGCCGCATTGGCGGCTGTCGCGCCGAGCAGGGTGATCCCGCCGGCGAGTAGCGTGCCCCACAGGGCCCGCTTGATGAATGTACGCATGATGACCTTCTCCTGACTGAGTGTGGGTGTGTCTGGATGGGTGCACGCGAAGAGCTTGTGCGCGCGCAGCACGGCATCTGTCGTTCACGAGGAACGACCGGACAACCCGTCAGTCAGGAGAGACGTCGGTGTCGGCGACCAGCGACGTCGGCAGGACGTCGTCGGGTGCACCGGGGGTGCGTTCCACAGCGCGGAACGCGGGAATGCCCACGTCGCTGAGGCGAGCGTGGCTGAGAGAGGATGCTCCGCTGGACCCCGCGGAGGAAGACGGCGCTGCAGGCGCACCGAACGGGGGCGCCGATGGCGCAGGATCGTCGTCGGATGCGGGCGCACCGGTGGCCGGGGCTTGCGCGGGCCCGGTCGCCACGCGATCGGATGCCGAGAGGTGGCCCTGCGTCGTCTGATCGAGAGGCTCGAAAGTGCGCTCGGTCGAGACGGCTCCGACGGCCACGGCCGCGATGTCGTTCACGGTCGGCACCGCAGGCCCTGCCGGCTCCGAAGAGGGGGCATCCGGTGCGGTCGGGTCGAGAGCCGAGATCACCGGGGGAACGGTGGAATCCACCACGCCACCGACGACATCGGTCGTCGCATCGGCGACTCCGACGACGTCGTCGATCAGGCCGGTGACTCCGAGCTCATCGACCAGACGGCCGACGACGGGCAGCGCGGCGACGGCATCCTGCACGGGCTTCACGATCTGCGAGACCGGAGCATCCTTCAGCAGGTCCGTGACCGGGGCCACGACGGCCTGGGCCGTATCGGCGACGGCCTCGACCACCGGGGCGGTCGCAGGACCGGCGACCGGCACCGCCGTGACCGTCTCGGACACGTGCTCGACGACCGGCGGCGCAATCTGCTGCACCGGGGCGACGACCTGGGTGACCACGGGTGCGACCACTTCAGTGACGACGGGCTTCACGACCTGGGTCACGACCGGCTTCGTCACGGCGGTCACCGTGTCGCCGACCGACGAGACCGTGTCGCTGACGAGTGATGTGACGCCACCCAGAAGCGACGGGTCGGATTCCTCATCGGCGTGCGCTGCGGATCCTCCGGTCAGAACGGTGATCGCTGCCCACGCGAGCGCGCCCAAGCCACCCCAGAGGGCGACGGTCGGTAGACCGCGCCGGGTTGCCTGAGCGTTCACGTCGACTTCCCTCCCCCGAGAGCCATCGTTCGTTCCGACGCACTTCGCGTCGATTGCCGGTGACGATACTCCCGGTATATCGGGTTGTCTAGACCGATCTGCTCGAAAACGATGACATCTCGCGCACATTTCCCGGGGTTGCGACGTGTGACGCGCCCGGTGAAATCTCGGCTTGACTTTCCCCAGGTTCTACACATCCCGCACCGGATTCGATGAACCTTCAATGCGCGGTTGAAGCACATTCTCATCCACAGGGTGGGGAAACAGTAAAGTCCAGGTCGAAGGCAAAAAGAAAGTTGCTCGGCGAGGTACTCCACCGAGTTATCCACACCCGTTCTGCACAGACACTCCGGACTTGTTCGCACGGTTTCCACAGAGTTATCCACAGGCTGTGTTGCGACCGAAAACCCCCGCTCGTAGCGTGGTCGAGCGACCCGATGTCGGAAGTACCTGATTTGCTGCGCAGACGGTCCTCCCGAACTGAATCACAGCGTGACGCCGACCACCGTCGGCTCCGCACACACCGGGGAAACGTCGCCAGCGAAGGGAGCAGCGTGTCGATCGCCGACATCTCAGAGGAGCGCCTCGGAGGCAAGCGTCCCCCCGAGCGGACCCCTCCGCACGACACGCTCGCAGAGCAGAGCGCGCTGGGTGGAATGCTCCTGTCGAAGGATGCCGTCGCCGATGTGATCGAGACGCTCAAGGGCGCCGACTTCTACATCCCCAAGCACGAGCTGATCTTCGAGGCGATCCTCTCGCTCTACTCCCACGGTGAGCCGACCGACGTCGTCGCCGTCACCGACGAGCTGATCAAGACGGGTGAGCTGAGCCGTGCCGGTGGCGCCGACTACCTGCACACACTCACCTCGATCGTCCCGACCGCAGCCAACGCCGGCTACTACGCGGGCATCGTGTCCGAGCGTGCGATCCTGCGCCGACTGGTCGACGCAGGAACCCGCATCGTGCAGCTCGGCTACGACGGCCAGGGCGACGCGACGGACATCGTCAACAACGCCCAGGCCGAGACCTACTCGGTCACCGGCACCGAGACCGCCGAAGACTACGTCCCCCTGACGACCGCGGTCGACGCCGCGATCGAAGAGATCGAGGCCGCCAACGGTCGCGACGGCTCGATGACCGGCATCCCGACCGGCTTCAAAGAGCTCGACGAGCTCACCAACGGTCTGCACGGTGGCCAGATGATCGTCGTCGCCGCGCGACCCGCCATGGGTAAGTCGACGCTCGCGCTCGACTTCGCCCGCGCGGCATCCATCGGCCACGACTTCCCGTCGATCTTCTTCTCGCTCGAGATGGGCAAGAGCGAGATCGCCATGCGTCTGCTCAGTGCCGAGGGTGCGATCCCGCTGCAGCACATGCGAAAGGGAACCCTCGACCCCCGCGACTGGACGACTGTCGCGTCGACCCGTGGTCGCATCAACGATGCGCCGCTCTACATCGACGACAGCCCGAACATGACGCTCGTCGAGATCCGCGCCAAGTGCCGTCGCCTCAAGCAGCGCGTGGGGCTGCGCATGGTCATCATCGACTACCTGCAGCTCATGACCTCGGGCAAGCGCGTCGAGTCGCGTCAGCAGGAGGTCTCGGAGTTCTCGCGAAGCCTCAAGCTCATCGCCAAGGAGCTGCAGGTTCCCGTCATCGCCCTGTCGCAACTGAACCGTGGTCCCGAGCAGCGCACCGACAAGAAGCCCGCGATCAGCGACCTGCGAGAGTCCGGCTCGATCGAGCAGGACGCCGACATGGTGATCCTGCTGCACCGCGACTCGGTCTACGACAAAGACGTGCGTCCGGGCGAGGCCGACCTGATCGTGGCCAAGCACCGTAACGGTCCGACCGCGACGATCACCGTGGCCTTCCAGGGTCACTACTCGCGCTTCAAGGACATGGCACCGGGCGGCGACTTCAACTGAGCGCGGGTTCCGTCCGCTCCGACCAGGGGAGGACGGGACGCCCCCACCACGGGGGAGGCGGCAGAAAGGGCGCCCCATCCGATGCCGCCGTATGGACGGCACCCCAGCTGTCGCGTTACAGCGCGACAGAGCTGTGACGTAAGCGTGACACCAGCCCGCGCCTCGCGCAAGACCATCTGCTGACCGGCATACCGCCGTCTGGGTGGTCGTGCGGGGCGCCCCACTGCAGTGCGCCCCGCGCATCTCACCCGCGGTCTGCGTGCGCAGCGCTACTGGCGCGGCGGGTTCAGCGGCAGCCACTCCTCGAGCGTGGTGTCGAAGATCTGCGCGCCGTCGAGGGGGATGAGGGTACGTTCCTCGATCTGCGCGCCGTAGTACGGCGCCGTGTCATCGCGGACAACCGTGCGAGCATCGCCACGGAAGGCGAGCGCGCGGCGCGCGAACTCGTCCATCCCGAAAGCCTCGGGGCCTGCGATCTCGACATCTCCGACGGGCTTGCCAGCCGCGGCACGGGCGACGGCGGAAGCGACATCCTCTGCGGCGATCGGCTGGATGAGCGCGCCGGGGAGCGTCACCACGTCGCCCTCGGTCGAGATGTCGGCGATGCTGCCGACGAACTCGAAGAACTGCGTGGCGTGCACGAGCGAGTACCCGATGCCGGAGTCCCGGATCAACTTCTCCTGGGCGACCTTCGCCGCGAAGTACGGGATGTTCTGGGGGCGGTTCGTGCCGACGATCGTGAGGGCGACATGATGGGCGACCCCGGCCTCGGCCTCGGCCGCGAGAAGGTTGCGAGTCGAGGTGGTGAAGAAGTCGAGCACATCATCCGGGGCGAAAGAGGGGGAGTTCGACACGTCGACCACCGCGTCCGCGCCGACGAGCGCCTCGGCGAGTCCCTCGCCGGTGAGTGAATTGACGCCGGTGTTCGGCGATGCGGCGACGGCTTCGTGGCCGTGCTCGGTCAGTCTCGCGACGACCTTCGAGCCGATGAGGCCTGTGCCTCCGATGACGACGATCTTTGCCATGTCAGAACCTTTCGTGTGAGCGACGCCGGTGGTGGCGTCTGGCAGATACGACCGCGCAGGGGTCGGGGATGTGACGTCGCCGATCAGCCGGCGACAGGCGTCTGCACCCGCCACTCGTGATATCGGGTCGGCGCGATGATCGCTGTCGCCTCGGGCAGAAGGTCACGCGGCCCGAGGGGCGCGCCGAAGTACGTGCCGAGCGGATCCGCGACGACCTCGCGGTCGTCCTGTCGCGCTCGCAGATCGATGGCTGCGAGCTCCCGAAGGCTGAAGACCTCGGGGCCCCCGTGCTCGATCACCCCGAATCGAGGCGCGGCGAGCGTGGCGCGGACGACGGCGTTCGCGACGTCATCCGCCGCCATCGGCTGCACGAGCACATCGGCCACGTGGGCTGCGCCTTCGCGCATCGCGTGATCTGTGATGTTGCGGATGAATTCGAAGAACTGCGTCGCGTGAACGAGTGAGAAGGGGCGACCGGATGTCGAGATCAGGCGTTCCTGCTGCTGCTTCGCGATGAAGTATCCGCCCTGGGCGCGCGCGAGGCGATCGGTGCCGACCACTGACAGAGCGACGTGGTGTCTGACGCCCGCGGCTTCGCCATAGCCGAGCAGGTTCATGGTCGAGGTGTAGAAGAACTCCTGGGCCGCAGCCTCGTCGGTGTACGAGGAGTTCGATACGTCGACCACGGCCGCAGCGCCCGCGAGTGCGCCGTCGAGCCCCTCCCCGGTGAAGGAGTTCACCCCTGTCGACCGTGCCGCGACGACGGCCTCGTGGCCGGCGTCGCTCAGAATGCGCACGACCCGGGCGCCGATCAGCCCGGTGCCGCCGATGACCGTGATTCTCATGTCGCTCCTTCGATCGAGGGGATGCCGTCGACAACCCGCGTGTACCTGTCTGACCGGCCGAAGCGGGTGAGTGTGACAGGGTCGGCGCATTCGGAGCGACTTCGTCGGTCGCCGTCACAGATCACCCGGCTGCCCGGTCAGAGAGGGAGAGGGGCTGACAGGGGCGCCGCAGGCTTGCCGGAGCTCATTGACACGGTGGAGAGTGGAGACGTGACCGCGACGAGCGATGAACACGGTGACCGCAACGGCGATCTCGATGCGGCGGTGGAGGTCTTCGCCGCGCAACGCCGCCGCCTCTTCGGGATCGCGTACCGGATGCTGGGCACGGTGGCCGACGCCGAGGACATTGTGCAGGACGCGTGGATCCGCTGGCAGAACACCGATCGGACTCAGGTGCACGAGCCGGCGGCCTTTCTCACCACCGTCACGACCCGACTCTCGATCAACGTGCTCCAGTCCGCGCATTCCCGACGGGAGACCTACATCGGACCCTGGTTGCCCGAACCGGTGAACACCGACGACGATCCGGCGCTCGGTGCCGAGCGCGCCGAGGCGCTGCAGTTCGCCATCCTGCTCACGCTCGAGAAGCTGACTCCGACCGAGCGCGCGGCGTACATTCTGCGGGAGGCGTTCGACTACCCCTATCCGCGCATCGCCGAGGTGATCTCGTCGAGCGTCGTGAGCGCTCGGCAGCTCGTCAGTCGCGCACGCGCCCATCCCACCTCGGCGAAGCAGACCGCGGTCGAGCCGTCGCATCAGCATCGACTGCTCGAGGCCTTCCTCACGGCGGCTCAGAACGGCGACGCGCAGGAACTCGAGAAGCTGTTCGCCGATGACGTCGTCAGTTACACCGACGGCAACGGCGTGAAGCTCGCGGCGAGGATTCCCATCATCGGGCGAGGGCGTGTGGCGAAGTTCGTGGCCGCGTTCGCGCACCACTTCTGGATCGGCAAGGCGATCGACTGGGTCGAGGTGAACGGGCAGCCGGCCGCGACCCTCACCGAGAACGGAGAGGTCACCACGATGGTCACGGTCACGACCTCGGACGAGGGCATCGAGCAGCTGCTCTGGGTGATGAGCCCGCAGAAGCTCCGACACGTCACCGCGGTCGGCGCATGACCCGGAGGCAGTACCCGGCGTGGTTGCGCCGGAGGCATCGTGGTGCGACCGGACGGACCACGATGGACGAGCTCGCAGCCGCCCTCGTGACCGGTGAGCAGGCCGGCATCGGAGCGGTCCTGCGAGCGGACGTCGAACTCGTGATCGACAGTGGCGGGCTCCTGCCCGAGTCGTCGACGCCGGCCGAGGGGCGTGCCGCAGCATCCGCCCGACTGGTGGCACTGATGACGGCAGAGACGTCGGTGACGATGGCGTCGATCAACAGCGTCCCCGGCTTCGTGCTCGTGAGAGGCGACCGGGTGGTGGCGGCGGTCTCAGCCGAGAGTCGAGCGGGACTGCTGTCGACCGTCTGGGTGGTCTGCAACCCCGACAAGCTGCGGCACTGGAACCGACGCGACGAGAACTAGAGCACGATGTCGGCGCGCGATTCCAGCGGGATCCAGTCGGTCGTGCGCACGCCGCGGCGAGGGAGCACGTCGGCTGGGGCGAGTGGCCCGAGCTCGAGGCCGGTCGCCGCCGCGATCTCACTGATCGGAACCTGGAACGTGCGGAACGCCCCGAGGGGTGGCACCGCGAACAGTCCGTCGGATGTCTCGACCAGCTCAGACTGATCGAGCATGAATCCCGCGGCCGAGAGGCCGTCGGGAGCCTGCCAGGCCGCGATCTTCCAGAAGCGCAGCGGAACGCGGATGCCGCGATACGGCGGGTCGCCGGCGCCGAGAACAGGGGCCGTGAACACCGAGATGCGCTGCGCCGTCGCCTCCGCGTACTCGAGCACATGATCTTCGAGGCCCAGCCACAGTTCCCGAGATTGATTGAATCCTGCCGCCTGCGGGGCCGCGTTCGGGTAGAAGAACGTGGCCTCGGTCGCCGCTCGGGCATCCTCGACATCGCCCCAGCCGGGGTCGCGCCGGCGCACGAGGTGCCCCCGGTCGAGGTCGTTGCGGGAGTAGACCTCGGGTCCGGTCTGCTCTCGGGCGTCGATCCGAGGGTCGAGTCGCCACTCGCCGGTGCGGGGGAGTTCGCGCAGCAGCTTCCCGTCGATGTTGACCCCTGTCACCGCGGCGAGGCGGCGTTCGGGATCGAGCAGCACCGTGAAACGCGGGTACGTCAGCTCGGTCGCCTTCGGCGCCGGTCGGGGCAGCGGAACTCGCGTCGGGAGGAAGTCGAGGTCGTATCCGTCTGGCATACCGTCATACTGCCTTGACCCGGCGACATCGCCCAGGGGATGCTGACGTCGCCCAGGGCCGCCGCACAAGGGAACGCCCCCGCCCGATCGTCTCGGGAGGGGGCGTTCTCAGTCAGCGGGTCACGGGGTGGGCATGCCGCCGTTGACGTTGAGCGTCTCACCGGCGACATAGCTCGACTCGGCCGAGGCGAGGAAGACGTACGCCGGGGCGAGTTCCGCGGGCTGTCCCATGCGGCCGAGCGGGGTGTCTTCGCCGAACTCCGGGAGCTTCTCCTGCGGCTGTCCGTCGCTGGGCTGCAGCGGGGTCCAGATCGGTCCGGGTGCCACGGCGTTCACTCGGATGCCCTTCGGCGCGAGCTGCTGGGCGAGGCCCTTGGTGAAGGCGTTGATGGTCGCCTTCGTCGAGGCGTAGTCGACGAGGATGTCCGACGGCGAGTACGCCTGGATCGACGTCGTGTTGATGATCGTCGAGCCTGCGGGGAGGTGCGGCAGGGCCGCCTTCGTGATCCAGAACATCGCGTAGACGTTGGTCTTGAAGGTGTCGTCGAACTGCTCGTCGGTGATGTCGGTGAGCGACTCCTTGTAGACCTGCTTGCCGCCGTTGTTGACGAGGATGTCGAGGCCGCCGAGAGCGCCGACCGCCTCTGCGACCAGGGTGCGGCAGTACTCGGCATCCCTCAGGTCGCCCGGGATCTGCGCCACGGTCGCACCCGCTTCGCGCAGGATGCCGGCGATGCGTGCCGCATCCTCTTCCTCTTCCGGCAGGTATGAGAGAGCGACGTCGGCGCCTTCACGCGCGAACGCGATCGCCGTGGCCGCGCCGATTCCGGAGTCACCGCCCGTGATGAGGGCCTTGCGCCCGGTGAGGCGTCCGGTGCCGCGGTAGCTCTCTTCGCCGAGGTCGGCCTTCGGGGCGAGATCGGCGTCGAGGCCCGGTTCGGGCAGGTGCTGCCTCTTGGGCTCGATGTCGGAGTAGAGCTCGGCCGGATCGGTGAAGGTGTACTGGTCGCGAGACATGGGGGTTCCTCTCGGTCGCTGGTATGGGGGGATTGCCCAATGGTGCGCCGCGAGGTCGGATACCGGCCAGCACCTTGCGTCTCAGGTCTGAGGTCGCTAAGGGCTGGTCAGCGCGAAGCCAGCCGACCGAGAGGGGTCGACCAGCCCCGCGCGCCCGGAGTAGCCTCGCCGCATGGGTCGACTCATCTACTCCATGATCACCTCGCTCGACGGCTACGTCAGCGGACCCGACGGCGGCTTCGACTGGGCGCTCGACGAAGAGCTGCACGACTTCATCAACAGGCAGTTCCACAACGTCGGCACCTACCTCTACGGGCGACGCATGTACGAGACGATGGTCTATTGGGAGACGGCCCACCTCGAGCCCGATCAGCCGCAGGTGGGCATCGACTATGCGCGGGTGTGGCAGGCGGCAGAGAAGATCGTCTTCTCGAAGACGCTCGCCGAGGTGACGAGCGAGCGCACACGGCTCGAGCGGAACTTCGATCCCGACGTCGTCGAGCAGTGGAAGGCGGAATCCGACAGCGACTTCACTGTCGACGGTCCGACGCTGGCCGCCGAGGCGATCCGCGCCGACCTGGTCGACGAGTTCGGCCTGTTCATCGGGCCGGGGATCGTCGGCGGCGGCAAGCCGTTCTTCCCCGACGGAGTGCGGGTCGACCTCGAGCTTCTCGAAGACAAGCGCTTCCGCAGCGGGGTGATGTTCCTCCGCTACGGAACGCGGCGGTGATGGAAGCGGGGTCCGCGATCAGGGGCGGACGCGAACGGTGCGGCCCTCGAAGGTGACCAGATCGCCGTCGTGCAGCTGACGTCCACGGCGCCGATCGACCTCGTCGTTGACCTTCACGAACCCGTCGATCACGACCTCCTTGGCGTTGCCGCCCGAATCGAGCAGCCCCGAGTACTTCAGGAACTGGCCGAGGCGGATCATCTCGCCGCCGATGGAGACATCGTCGATCGGACCGGAATTCGTCATGACTCCGATGCTAGTCGCGACATCCCGGGCGAGGCCCCGGCACCCGCCTGAGACGACTCGAGCCGCCGACCCGTGGGGCCGGCGGCTCGAAGAACGACGAGGGCGATCAGTCGTCGATGTCGGTGCCGACGACGGCGTAGTCGGCGCTGAAGTCGATGTCGATCGAGCGGCGGTCGCTCGTGAGCACCGATGCGTCGTAGGGGCTGACCTCGTCGTTGTCGGCGTCGAGATCGGTGATCATGCCGTCGGCCTCGGCCAGGGCCGCATCGACGAGCGCACGGATGGCGGCCTCGTCGAGGGTGTGAGTGGGGGCGGCGTCGTCATCCTGCTCGGTGGAGATCACGGTGGCGGTGTTGTCGGCATCCACCCGCACTTCGGTCTCGCTGCCGTTCGCGGCGACCAGCTGAACCTCCCAGGTGCCGTCGCGCTTCGCGTCGATCGAGGTGACGTCGCCCTCGGCTGCGCCGCGTGCGGCGTCCGCGATCGCGACGAGCTCGTCAGCGGAGTCCGTGCCGATCCCGGTCACCGGGCCGCCACCGTCGGGTGCACCCTGAGCGGAGTCGTCGTCGTCACGGTCGTCACCGGGCTGTCCGCCGTTGCCGCCGTCGTCCGGCCGGGGTCCGTCCGAGACCGAGGGGCGGTCGTCGTCATCACCGATGTCGTCGCCGATCGCTGCGCCGAGCGCCACTCCGCCACCGGCGAGGATGACTGCTGCAGCGATCCCGCCGCCGATCAGCAGGGCGCGCTTGCGGCCGCGCTTCGGGGCGGCAGCAGGAGCAGGTGCCGCAGCAGGTGCCGCGTCGGCGGTCGCGGGAGCGACGGGTACGGTCTGCGCGTCGGGTGCCGGAGGTGCGGGGGGCGCCGGCGGAGTCGAGTTCGCGGGGAGGTTCTCGGGTGTCTGGTCGGGGGTCGGGTTCTTGTCGTTCATGTCTCGATGCTCTCGCGGCAGTGCTGAAGCCACCCTGAAGCGTCCTGAAGAGCCCTTCAGGATCGGGGATCGGGATCGGGATCGGGCCGGGATCGGGCCGGAAGAGGGAGAGTGACCGCCGGGTCAGCCGCGCACAGCGCTCGCCACGTCGGAGAAGGATGCCGGTACATAGCCGCCGTGGGCCTGCTCGCCGTGCACGAGCTCGCCCGACCCGGTCTCGGCACTGCCGAGCACACCCCACGGGTCGACGATCCGCACGTCGTGGCCGTCGAGGTGCAGGCGACGCACGCCCTCGAGCAGCATCCGCTTGGCGATGTCGTTGGCTCGTTGCACACGATCGAGGTCGACGATCACAGGGTCGTCGCCGGCAGGCTCCTCGGCGAAGCCGCGCAGCACACGCTCCGCCTCCATGAAGTGCAGGTCGCCCGCGATCTCGTGCACGGTCGCGCCGTCGTGCTCGACCCGCCGCGACACCGAGCGCGCGGTGTCGGTCGACGTCATGAGGTGCAGGCCGAGGTCGTGGTTCATGCGCTCGAACATGCGCACGCCGCGGGTGCTGTTGCCGTGGGGGTCGAGGCGCGGCGAGAACACGGCGATGCCGACCTGACCGGGCAGCACGCCCATGAGACCGCCGGCGACGCCGCTCTTGGCGGGGATGCCGACGGAGGTCAGCCAGTCGCCCGCCGAGTCGTACATGCCGCAGGTCGTCATGACGCTGAGCACCTGCCGGTTGATGGCCGGATCGATCACCTGGTCGCCGTCGGGCGTGCGTCCGCCCGCGGCGAGCACCGACCCCATGCGGGCGAGGTCGCGCACCGTGACCGACACCGAGCACTGTCGCGTATAGCCACGCACGACATCGGCAGGGTCGGCGTCGAGGGTGCCGACCGTGCGCAGCATGTAGGCGAGGGCCATATTGCGGTCGGCGGCCGACAACTCGGACTCGAACACGTCCTCGGCGATCGAGAGCTCGCGTCCGGCGAGGCGGCTGTAGAGGTCGAGGATGCGCTCGACGCGGTCATCGGCCTTCTCGCCGCGTACGAGAGCATGCGAGGCGAGCGCCCCCGCGTTGATCATCGGGTTGCGGGGGCGACCGGTCTCGCGCTCGAGCGAGATCTCGTTGAACGCGTCACCGGACGGTTCGACGTCGATGTGCTCGAGTACGGTCTCGAGACCCTGATCGGCGATCGCGAGCGCATAGGTGAACGGCTTCGAGATCGACTGGATCGTGAACTCCACGTCGGCGTCGCCGGCGACATAGACCTTGCCGTCGAGAGTGGCGACGGCGATCGCGAGGCGGTCGGGGTCGGCGTGCGCGAGCTCGGGGATGTACGAGGCGACTTCACCCGCATCCTCTCCGCACGACTCGAGCAGCACGTCAAGGTAGTCGATCATGGGGGTCTGCATATCCACCATGCTCGCATGCGGCGACGCACTGCTCTCGCGGGGTCGCCCTCGGTTCAGGGCGAGAGGGGCAGAGTCACCACGAACCGTGCGCCGCCCCATCGGGAGCGGTCGACCGACACGGTTCCGCCGCCGGCCGCCGCGATGCCCTGCACGATCGCGAGGCCGAGACCGCTGCCGCCGGCATCGCGACTGCGAGCCTCGTCGAGCCGCACGAAGCGCTCGAAGATGCGATCGCGCTCGTCGGCGGGCACGCCGGAGCCGTCGTCCTCGACGGTCACGAACACCCACGAATCCTGCGGGATCACACTGATCGCGACCCTCTCAGCGCTGTGCCTGGCCGCGTTGTCGGCGAGGTTGCGCAGCAGCTGGCCGAGCAGGCGGGGGTCGCCATCGACGCGCGCCGCACGGATGCCGGAGCCGTCGACCTCGATGCCGCGCGAGCGCAGCCGACGCACCTCACCCAGGGCGAGGTCGTCGAGGTCGACGGCCTCGTCATGCGTGCTGCCGCCCTCGTCGAGCCGGGCGAGCAGCAGCAGCGACTCGACGATGCCCTGCAGCCGCAGCCCCTCGTCCGACACGACCTCTGCGAGCTCGCCGATGCTGGTCGTGGCAGGATGCGCCTGCGCGAGCTCGGCGTGTTGACGGATCGTCGCGAGGGGCGATCGCAGCTCGTGCGAGGCATCCGAGACGAAACGTCGTTGCGCCGTGGCCGACGAGTCGAGGCGATCGAGCATCCGGTTCATGGTGGTCGCCAGTGCCGCGATCTCGTCGGACGACGGCGGCACCTCGACTCGTCTGTGCAGGTGCTCGGCGGTGATGCCGTCGACCTCCTGACGGATGCGGGTCACCGGTCGCAGCGCGCGGCCGACGACGAGCCAGGTCGTCACCGCGACGAGCAGCAGCAGCAGCGGCACCGCGACCGCGAGCAGCACGGCGACGGTCGACAGCGTCTCGGCGTCGTCTTCGATAGGGACGGCGAGCACGAGGGTCTCGTCGTCGTCGAGGTCGTCCGAGACGACCAGCATCGGGGTTCCGTCGATCGTCAGGGTGCTCGCGTGGTCGGCGACGGGCAGCGCGGTGGAACCCAGATCGTCGCGGGCGTCTTCGCTGGCGGCCTTGACCGCGCCGTCTTCTCCGATGATCTGCACGATCTCGTCGTCGAGGGAGTCGACGCCGCGCTCGCCGCCCGGCCCGCCTCCGGGGCCGTCGAATCGCTCCGCGAGTTCATCGAGTCTCTGCTCGGCCGTGCGCTCGGCGCTGGCGTGGATGCTCGAGCTCAGGATGCCGTAGAACGAGAACGCCCCGATGAGCAGGGCGACGGCCACGACGAGAGTCGCGCCGAGGGTCGTGCGGCCGCGCACCGACCGCCATCCGCGACTAGCCACCGTCTGCCGCCAATCGGTAGCCGGCACCGCGGATCGTCTCGATCGCCTCGCGGCCGAAGGGCTTGTCGAGCTTGCGGCGAAGGTGCCCGACGTAGACCTCGACGATGTTCGGGTCGCCGTCGAAGTCGTCGTCCCACACGCCCTCGATCAGAGCGCGCTTCGAGAGCACCTGACCGCGGTGGCGCATCAGGTGCTCGAGCACGGCGAACTCGCGGGCGGTGAGCGTGACCTGGGTCTCGCCGCGCCAGACATGGTGCGACGACGGGTCGAGCTTGAGGTCTCCCGCTTCGAGCACGGCGGGGCGGGCGACGGCGCCGCGGCGCACCAGGGCGCGGATCCGCGCGACGAGGATCGCGAACGAGAACGGCTTGGTGACGTAGTCGTCGGCGCCGGTCTCGAGCGCCTCGACCTGATCCCACTCACCGTCCTTCGCGGTGAGCATGAGCACAGGGGTCCAGTTCTCTTCGGCGCGCAGCGCCTCGCAGACCTTCCAGCCGCTCATACCGGGCATCATGAGGTCGAGCACGATCGCGTCGTACCGGGTCTCGCGGGCACGCCACAGGCCGTCGACGCCGTTGTGCGCCACGTCGACCGCGAAGCCCTCCGCCTCGAGTCCTCGGCGTACGGCGTCGGCCAATCGCACCTCGTCGTCAACCACCAGGATCCGCATTCCTCCAGTGTGGCGGGCGCACGCTGAATCCGCGCTGAAGCGGGGTCGTCGCGCCTCGTAGCCGCATCGTGCCTGCGCCGCAGGAGGAGAACTGCGCCTCGGAAGGACCGATCGCCGCAGATGCTCCTCCCGGGGCGCAGATCTCCTCCCGGGGCCACGACTTGGCGCGCTCCCGATTGGCGCCGTCCGTCGCCTGTGGTTGCATGAGGTCATGACCGGAATCCGGGGGGACGGGTCGAGAGGCGCGCGTCTGCCTCTCGTCCTTGCGACGTTGACACTGCTCGCCACGACGACAGTGCTCGCGGGATGCGCGACCGCGACCAGCGGGCCGTTGGGCGCAGCACCGACCGAATCACCGACGCCCACCCCCACGGCGGCATGCCCGCAGGTCGAGGGCGTCGAACTGCCGCCGGAGTGCGCGCCCTACGACCCGGACAACGCGATGGCGCAGAATGAGCGCTACCGCGACCGGGTGGACCTCGCCGACGAGAGCCGCGAAGCCGCCGAGAAGCCGGCCCAGTCGGTGCGCGCCGGTCTCGAGAGGCTCCGCACCTCGGGCGGCCTGTCGGTCGCGGCTGTGGAGGAAGTGTTCGCCGACGCCGGCCTCACCGATATCCAGACGATCGGCGACGAGCGCGCGGTCGCATTCGGGGTGGCCGCACCTGAGGGCGGATGCATCTTCGGTGAAGTGTCGGCCGACGTCCTCACCGTCGAGATCGGCGGCGTCATCATGGACGGCGGATGCCTGCCAGCCGAGGGGCACTGATCACGACCGCCGACAGGCACGGCGGGACCGGACGTCAGGCGTCGGTACGGAACCCTGCCGCCTTGTGCGTGCCGTCGCAGAACGGCTTGATGGTCGAGAGTCCGCAGCGGCAGAGCGCGACGGTGCGGCGCTTCACCTCGATCGGCTCGCCGTCGGATGACTCCAGCACCGCTGCGCCGCGCACCAGCAGCGGCCCGTCGGGGTAGGCGGTGATGGTGACGGCATCCTCTGAGGCGCTCATCGATCAGCCCTCGATCGCAGTGACGATTCGTCTCGGGTCCACGAGTCGAGCATGTGACCCGCTGCCCATCCGTCGACCGTGAGGCAGGCGGCCGCGCCGAACATGATGTCGGGCAGCAGGTCGGGCCGGTCTTCGGCGAGCCCGCCCGCGAGGTCTCGCGCCGCGATCTGCTCGTGCACGGCATCCGCCTCGACGTGCTCGTCGAAGTAGTCGGTGACGTCCTCGGTGAAGCCGAGCCGGCGCAGGCCGTCGCCATACAGGCGGTTGGGGATCGATGAGGTCATCTCGAACGCGGCGAGGTGTCCGACGATGGCGCCGACGAGGCGGCGATTGAGTCCGAACATCGACATCGTGTTGAGCGACGCGAGCGTGATCGCCGGAACATCGTCGACATAGCCGCCGTAGGTGTCGTCGAGCCCGGCGCCTCGCATCGCGCGCGCGAAGATCGTCGCGTGCACCCGGTCGGGACGCCCGCCGCCATACTCATCTGACTGGATCTCGACGAGAGCTGCCTTGGGGCGACCGGTCAGGCGGGGGATGGCCCACGAATGCGGATCGGCTTCGCGCAGCGTGTAGATCGAGCGCTGCATGAAGAACTCGCGCATCTGCCCCTCGGTCGCCTTCTTCGCGACGTAGCGCGACAGGCTGGGCCCGGTGTCCGACTCGGCGAGAGCGAACAGGGCGCGGCCCACCGCATCGACGGTCGGCTCGGGGAGGTCGGGCGCGGGGACGCTCGCCCGCAGCGCGCGCTCGAAGGCCTGCTCGAGGATCCCCCGCGTGGCGACCAGGCCCGGATCCCACTCGAGGGTCGGGTCGAGATCGGGAAGCGAGCCGTACGACGACGCGTAGAGCACGAAGAGCGCGAGCTGGATGTCTTCGTCGCGCACCACGTCGTCGCTCATCGCCAGCGCCGCCTCGGCTCGAACCCCGAGGTCGTCGACGTCGCCGCCGGTCAGCCGGCGGATGACGGCGTCGCTGAGCGGGCCGCGAGAGGTGATGCCGAGGAGGGCGGACGGAGTGAGTGCTGGCGCGGACATACTCGAAGTCTCGCCGTCGATGCGTCGCCCGAGAAGGGTCTTGACGGCGACGCTCGGATGCGGAAGAGCGATGCGGAAGGGCGGATGCCGCAGCATCCGCCCCCATCCCCGCCCGCCCACGGGTCAGGCGTGCACGGGGTAGTGACTGCTGATCGCGATGCGGTTCCAGCTGTTGATCACGACGGTCAGCCAGGTCACGGCGGCGATCTGCTTCTCGGTCAGCACGCCCTCGATCTCGACTCCGCGGTCGGCCAGGCGTCCGTGGTCGCCGATCATCGTCACGTTCTCGGCGATCTGCAGGGCCGCCTGCTCCTCGGCCGAGAAGTACTGAGACTCCCACCAGCCCGCGAGCACCGCCAGCCGGTCGGCCGTCTCTCCGGCTTTGACCGCGTCTGCGCAGTGCATCTTGAGGCAGAAAGCGCAGCCGTTGAGCTGCGACGCCCGCACCTTGACCAGTTCGACGAGCAGTGGCGAGAGCCCGGCATCCGCCCCTGCCTCTGCGGCCTTTCCGGCGAACTCCAGCATCGCCTGGTACGGGGCTGCGTAGATCTTGCCGATGTTCACGTGCGACACGTCGTCTCCTTCACTGAGGGGGCGCCGGATGCGCCTCCCTCAGTACTGACGGAGCAGCCCACGGATCTGTGACGTCGCCTGTGACGCCTAGGCTGGAACCATGAACAAGAACTCGCTCTGGACCGTCGTCGGCGTCGTCCTCGCCGTGGTGATCGCCTGGTGGATCGTCAGCGCGCTGTTCTCGATCCTGTGGTTCATCGCCAAGCTCGCGATCGTGCTCGTCGTCGCTGTCGTGGTCTTCCTGGTGCTGCGCGGGCTGTTCAGCTCGAAGGCCGACTGACCGGCTCAGCGAGAGGCCGATCAGGCGACGGGGGCCGTGGCTCCCACCCGGTAGCGCGCCGCGCGGTGCGTGTCCTGCACGCGATCACCCTTGCCCTGCAGCTTGTTGCGCAACGTGCCCGGCGTGTACTCGTTCGGGTAGACGCCGCGCTCTCGCAGCACCGGGATGACGTGATCGATCACGTCCTGCCAGGTGCCGGGCGTGACGGCGTAGGCGAGATTGAACCCGTCGATGTCGGTCTCCTCGACCCACGACTGCAGCTCGTCGGCGATCTCGACTCCCGATCCGACGATGGTCGGGCCGAGGCCGCCGATCGCGTTGTGGCGGCCGAAGTCGCCGACGGTCCACTCGCGTCCGAGGTCTGCTTCCTCTTTGAGGTGCTGCAGCACCGACTGGATCGCGTTCGACTCGACATTGCCCACGGGCTCGTCCTCGGAGTACTGCGAGAGATCGACACCCATCCATCCCGACATGAAGGTCAGCGCGCCCTCGGGGCTGGCGTACGAGAGGTACTCGGCGTGCTTCGCCGCGGCATCCTCACTGGTCGCCGCGGTGATCACGGTCAGCAGCGTGTAGATCTTCGCGTCGTACCGGTCGCGCCCGGCCTGTTCGAGCCCGTCGCGGATGCGCGTGACGGTGCCGGCGAGCACCTCCTTCGAGGGCGCCGCGACGAAGATCGCCTCGGCGTTCTCTGACGCGAAGCGCACACCGCGGGGGCTGGCGCCGGCCTGGTAGATCACGGGGGTGCGCTGCGGTGAGGGCTCGGAGATGTGGATGCCGGGAACGCTGAAGTGCTTTCCCTCGTGGCCGATCGGGTGCACCTTCGACGGATCTGTGAAGATGCCGCGCTCGCGGTCTTCGACGACGGCGTCGTCTTCCCACGACCCCTCCCAGAGCTTGTAGAGCACCTCGACGTACTCGTCGGCGTGGTCGTAGCGGTCGTCGTGCGCGAGCTGATCCTCCTGACCCATGTTGCGCGCGGCGCTGGGCAGGTAGCCGGTCACGACGTTCCAGCCGACACGTCCGTTGGTCAGGTGGTCGAGGGTGCTGAGGCGACGCGCGAACGGGTAGGGGTGCTCGAAGGCCGTGCCGGCCGTGATGCCGAAGCCGAGGTGCTCGGTGACCGCGGCCATCGCGCTGACCAGCAGGATCGGGTCGTTCACCGGCACCTGCGCGCCGTTGCGGATCGCCGCCTCGTTCGTGCCGCCGTAGACGTCATAGGTGCCGAGCACGTCGGCGATGAAGATGCCGTCGAACGTCGCGCTCTCGAGAAGCTTCGCGAGATCCGTCCAGTACGAGATCGTGTTGTACTGACGTGAGCGGTCGTCCGGATGCCGCCACAGGCCCGACGACTGGTGGGCGACGCAGTTCATGTCGAAGGCGTTGAAGCGGATCTGGCGAGTCATGCCGTCAAGCAAACCCGCCGATCGAGCCTCCGGCCAGGCTCGGCGACATGCGCCGACACATTCGCGCGCTCAGGCCCGGCGATCAGTCGCGGTCGCCGTCGACGGTCTTCATGGTCGAGGTGATCGGGCGAGGGTCGGGCATGAGCGTGTCGACCTGGGGTTTCGCATTCGCCTGCGCGCGGCACCAGACGACGAAGCCGACCGCGGTGAAGACGCCGTAGAACACGTACATCAGCCCGGTGGCGTAGAAGCCCGAGCTGAACAGCAGCGGCACGCCCACGACGTCGACGGCGATCCAGATGAGCCAGAACTCCGTCCAGCCCTTGGCCATGCCGTAGGTGGCGAGCAGCGAGCCGACGAAGGTCCAGGCATCCGCCCAGACGGGCTCCCACGAGCCGAGCGCGCGGAAGAGCGGAGTGAGGGCGATCGTGCCGATCACCATCACGAGCACCAGGCCGATGCGCGCGCTGTGGGGCGCCCATCGCGGGGTCACGCGTCCGCCGTTCGAGGCCGCTTGGCGCCAGCGCACCCAGCCGTAGATCGCGACGATGATGAACATGACCTGGCGGCCCGCCTGGCCGAGCAGATGCGGCAGCTCGTGATCGGGATTCAGGATCGACCCGAGGAACACGGTGAGCAGCAGCAGGTTGCCCACGATGCCGACGGGCCATGCCCAGATCTTCCGCTGCATGCCGCCGAGGGCGCTCGCCAGGCCGAACACGTTGCCGACCACCTCGCGGATCAGCAGCACCTGACCGCCCGGGAGCACCCACTGCGAGTTGAAGGCGTCTGCGAGCCAGAGGAGCGCGTTCATCGGACCTCGTCGGGGAAGGGGCGCTCGTCGAGAACCAGCTGCAGGAAGGTGAGGTCGAGCCAGCGATCGAACTTGGCGCCGACCTGCGGCATGCGCCCGACCTGCATGAAGTCGAGGCGCTTGTGCATGATGATCGACCCGGTGTTGCTGCTCTCGATCGCCGCGACCATCACATGCTTGCCGAGTCGTCGCGCGCGGTCGATGAGCTCGACCATGAGGGCCTTGCCGATGCCGCGGCCGCGCTCGCCCTCGCGCACGTACACCGAGTGCTCGACCGTGTGGCGGTAGCCGCTGTGCGGGCGCCAGTCGCCGAACGTCGCGTAGCCCAGTACCCCGGTGTCATCGACGGCGACGAGCACGGGATAGCTGCGGGCGGTGCGCTCGGCGAGCCAGGCGGCGCGGTCCTCGACCGTGACTGCCTCTTCGTTCCAGATGGCGGTCGTGGTGAGCACCGCATCGTTGTAGATGGCGGTGATCGCCTCGACGTCGGCGGTCTCGGCATCCCGGATCTGGTGGTCGCTCATCGGGTCTCCTGCATCTGCGCTCGGGTGCGCACTGGACGACGGTAGCAGGATGCCGGGGTGCGGGGACTCGCCGTGGATTCCCTCGGGGGTCGCTTGCAGGACCGGGGCACGTCCGCAGGACTGGATCCCGCAGATCCTCCTGCATCCGTGCGTCGGTACTGCAGACGGTGCGGGTTGGTGGGGTCGCTCGCCCCCGGGCATCCAGGTCGGATCAGTTGTCGGGTTGCCAGTGGGTGAGCTTGGCGGGGTTGAGGACGATCCACAGCTGAGTGATGACGCCGTCATCGACGTGCAGGTTCATGACCGAGTGCACCTTCTCTCCGTCGCGGAACACCAGGCCGAGACCGTCGCCGAACTGCCTCTCCTCGGCGGTGAAGTGCGGGTTCTTGGCGGCGATTCCGAGCAGGAAGCGCGCGACGTTGTCGGCGCCGCTCACGACGTTGCGGGCGGCGCTGACCACGCCCCCTCCGTCGCTGCGCAATTCGACGTCGGGGGCCAGGAACTTCAGCAGCGGGGCGACTTCGCCCGTGCGCGTCGCGTCCTGAAACGCCCGGACGACCCTGTCATGCTCGGCGCGGGGAACCGCGACCGCCCGACTCTCGCGCACGTGACGACGAGCGGATGCCGCGAGCTGCCGCACTGCGGCGGAGGATCGACCGACCGCCTCGGCGATCTCGTCGAAGGGCACGGCGAAGACGTCGTGCAGCACGAAGGCGACGCGCTCGGCGGGGGTCATCGCCTCGAGCACCACGAGCAGTGCGGTGGAGACGTCGTCATCGAGAGTGATGCGGTCGAGGGGATCTTCGGGAGTCGATGCCGTGCGCGATCCGATCGCTCCGGCGAAGAGTTCGGCGGGAACGGGCTCGGGCAGCCAGGGTCCGACGTACTGCTCGCGTCTTCGCCGGGCGGAGCCGAGGAGGTCGAGGGCGACGCGTCCTGCGACGGTCGTGAGCCAGCCCGCCGGATTCGCGAACCCCTCGCGCTCGGTCTCGGTGAGGCGATACCAGCGCAGAGACGACGCCTGCACGACATCCTCGGCATCCGCCAGCGTTCCTGTCATCCGATAGCCGAGGGCGAGCAGGCGGCGGCGCTCGCGGAAGACGTCGTCGAGGTCGTCGTCCATGAGTGTCTCCTCCGGGTGTTGCGCCCGTGCGGGTGCCTTCGCAGGATATGACGATGCGGGGGTGCGAAGTGTGAGGCCTCACACTCTCGAATGCTGTCTCGTCATCTCGTGCAGAGGGATGCGGCGGACGCACCCCGGTGCGGGCCGGTGACCTCGAACGGAGAGGAACTCTGATGAGGATCGCAGTCGCAGGAGGAACGGGTGTGGTCGGTCGGCACACCGTCGAGGCGGCGCGGGCCGCGGGGCACGATGTCGTCGTGCTCGCGCGTTCGGCCGGCGCTGACGTGATCACGGGCCTCGGACTCTCCGACGCGCTGCAGGATGTGGATGCCATCATCGACGCCACGAATACGACCACCCTCTCGGCCGCGAAGGCGACGGAGTTCTTCGAGACGGCGACCCGTAATCTGCTCGCTGCGGAGGCGGCCGCAGGCGTCAGGCATCATGTCGCGCTGTCGATCGTGGGGATCGACGGTATCGACTCCTCCTACTACGCGGGCAAGCTCGCGCAGGAGCGCGCGGTGGTCGCCGGCACTGTGCCGTTCACGATCGCTCGCGCGGCGCAGTTCCACGAGTTCGCCGGTCAACTGCTCGCGGGCATGTCGGGGCCGGTGGCGCTGATGCCGAAGCTGCTGATGCGCCCGGTGGCGGCGCGCGAAGTCGGGGAGCATCTGGTGCGGGTCGCCTCGGGCGCGCCGGCGGAGCGTGCGCGCGATCTCGTCGGGCCGCAGGATGAGGTTCTGTCGGATCTCGCCCGACGGCAGCTGGCGTTCGACGGAGCGCGGCGGCTGGTGCTCGGGGTGCGGCTGCCCGGCGCGTACGGGAAGGGGCTGGCGTCGGGGTCGCTGCGCGGCGGGGCCGATGCTCTGCAGGGCGAGATCACGTTCGACCAGTGGCTGGGCAGTGAGGACCATCTGCGGTCGTAGACCAACTCAGCATCCTTCAATCGAGAAGGACTATCGGGTGGCGGCGCGGTACTTGCGATACTCCGGAACTCAACGTCGAGACCCGGACATTCGAACGACTCCTCGTGTTACCTTCGCCTCACTCGGGGGTGGCCCGCAGTGTTGCATTCGACGGAGAGTGAACTTGAGAAGCAGCAGAACTTCGGGAGTCGTCGGCGCCATTCCGATCGAATTCGTGACTGGCGACTGCACGAGCGGGGTCCATGTCAACGGCGCGCTAAGTGGCAAGGGTCACGGTGAGAAATGCTGAATGGTCACGCGAAAGCGAAACTCGTGTCTCTGGGGGTTCTCGGTTTCGGGCTGGTCTTCTGCGGAGCGCAGCAGCTTTCGGCCAATGGCTCGGCTGGGAGTGCCGCGATGGCAGCCTCGCCTGCGGTGCAAGAGATTCTGTCGGACGGATCAGTAACGATCGACGAGTACGAATCGGCTTTTCGCGACTACGCGTCGTGCATGAACGAGGCGGGGTTCTCCGTCGCGCAGCATGAGCCCGACGCCAATGGGGTCATCAACTACAGCATCTCGAATGAAGCCGTAGCGAACGGTGTCGATGATGAGTGCTACGACGAGCACTACAACGCCGTGGACACGGCTTTTCAGGTCGCCCGCGAGGACAGCAGTTCGTCAGCGGAGTCCCTCCGCGAGTGCCTTCGTGCGGAGGGCATCGACCCCGCCGAAACAATGACGGCGCTGTTGGAGCAATTCGAGAGTCGCGGGCTCGATCTCGGTGACTGTTGAGCGCCGGCCGTCGGAGTGAAGAACCGTCAGACGTGCACGTCGGCGGGCGATTCCTCGCCCTCGTGGAAGTTCGGCTTCTTGCCGATTAGGCGACCGAGGCGCAGGATGTGCCCGACGC
>NZ_JAGGPD010000003.1 GCF_018613995.1 Microbacterium sp. ISL-103
AGGTCAACGGGCACACCATCGACTTCAGCTACCAGACGGCAATCAAGGGCCGGACCGCGCGGAGTGACGCCAAGGAAGCGATGCGGATCGCCGTGCAGGACCGACGACTCGCGTACCGAGACGCCCGCTATGACAATGGCGATCCTGTCGCGAGTGACATCTCTGGTGCGGTCATCGCCGCGAAAGACGATGCGCATGTCGTGTACCTCGAGCCGGATTGGGCGCAGTTGACATACCGGTTCGCGGAGTCCGAAGGAGGGTGGGACCAGATCGCCGTCACGGCCGGAGACGGCGTCGCCGCGCAAGCCGGCGGGCTGTTCGCTGACCCGGCGATGCAGGCACGCTGGGTGGACTTCCACGCCCACCGCGCGTCGATGGCTCTCGCGACCGCATCCGAGAATGCCCGGCGTCCGCACGCGGACGAGACCGCCTGGATGCCGTGATGCAGGCCGAACCCGGGCAGCCGATGAAGATGGCGTGGCCGACAGTCTTCTTGGATCAGTGGGTGTGGATCCGATTCGCGGCCGTGGCGACAGGTCGCTCCCGCGACCCCGACGATGCCCGCGCCTACGATGAGGTGCGCCAGGCGAGCGCCGAAGGAGTCGTGTTCGCGCTGTCGGCCACACGGTACGAGGAGACCGGGCGGATCCGTGATCCGCGGCAACGACAGGATATCGCCGATGTTGTCGCGCCGATCTCGGAGCTGCGTTCGCTGCGTGTCCACAACGATCTGGTGGAGCATCAGATCAAGATCGCGTTGCACGAGATACTCGGACGCCCGACGTTCCGCCCTTCGCCGCTTCAGGTCATAGGGGTGGGGGCGCACTGGTCGTTCACAGGCGTGAATGCCTTCCACCGGGTCTTCGACGCGCGCGACAAGGTCGTCGACACCATCGACGGTTCCTGGCTGCGGCAAGTCGCCCAGTACACGGAATACAGGCTTTTCGCTGGTCCGGTCGACAGTGAGCTTCCCGCGCTCGAAAAACGCGGGTACGTGGATCCGAGACAACTCGAAGCGTCAGCAACCAGTCGTCTGGAACAGGAACGAGCGCTCGCTACCCAGTTCGGCTCACGCTCCGACCCGTCCGCGACTGTGCTTCGGTTCCTCCAGGTCCGCGAGCTTTGGGGGACACACGGAAAGATGCTCGCGCGGATAGCCCAAGAGTACGGTGTGCCGGGTCGGGCGATTATGCCTGACCCGAATGCACGCACTCCTTTCGCTCGCGATGCAGCAGAGTTCATGGAACGGATTCCGACCACGCACTTGATGGCTCAGCTGAAGCACGGCATTTACCGGCAACGTCGGGAATGGACATGGAACATGCTGCGTGACATCGAATCGATGAGTGTGGCAATCCCTTACACCGACGTCGTGGTGATGGATAAGGACGCGGTCGACCTGGCAACACGAGTCGGCGCTCCTACTCGTTTTAACACGACGGTCATCGCTCGTATGGGGGAGCTCATCGACGTCCTGCCTGATCTGCGGAAAGACGTCAACGCCGACGCGGAGGAACCGCCCGGATGGGAGCGTTTGGGTCCACGCGCACCGTTTCAGCTGGATCTTCCCCGGTCGCTGGAACCCGAGGAGGTTCCCATCGGAGCACAACTACGCTTGGTCGGCGATGACGGCGAGATCATCCACTCCCCGCGAACGCCCGGGCTGTAACAGCCTCCTGTGTCACAACCCGGTTCGGTGCAAGTCTCCACAGCCGTAGAGGCAAACAGCTCGCACCGAGGCGAGTGGTTTGTCACACCAGTCATGTGCGGACCGCGCATGTATCTCCTGAAGGCTTCGCACACGACGGAGCCAGAATACGGAGAAGATCATGAACATTCCCCCCGACATCGCGACGCTCGCCTACGAGAAAGCCACACTCATCATCGATGACTCCGACGTCACCGAGATGGTCGAGCAGTGGCTCGACGACGACGTCGAGGGCGTCTTCCTCACGGACCTCGACGCGAGGGACGCCCTCATCGGGTGGCTGGCCATCGCGTTCGCGGGCGCCCCACTCGACTCCCGAAACGTCGCCGCGCTGCTCAATCACTTCGACACCTCTTTCGAAATCGGCGAAGACGACCTCCGCGAGGTGACCCGCCAGATCACCTCGACGATGGATGACAAACTCGGAGCAGACGCGGCCAAGCTCGCTCGCCGGCGCCGTGAGTTCACCAACGCCATCCTGCGCACGCAGCTGAAGAGCACCGGCCACGCCGGCGAGAGCATCAGCGTCGCACTCACGTCCCTCATGAGCACGACGGACGGCGAGACGTACGAGGTGGCGACGCTAGTCTCCCCGGACCTCCTGCGCAGCGACTCCGTGCCGAACATCGTCATCGGTGTCGCTGACGGCACCCAGGACGCTGCGGTCGGCGACCTCGTCCGCGACCTGCTCGGCGGCGAGAACTACATCGACCACGTCACCGGAGACGTCACCTACTTCCCGGGCCTGCCCACCGACGTCGCACTCACGCCGCTGAGGGAGTGCGGGGCGACCGTGGTGATGGATTACAACCCGGACGACGAAGGACGCGTCCTGGCGACTGCTGAGGGCGTCGTCCTGGTCGAAGGCCGCTGGTATAGCGACAACCTCCCCGAGGCTCTCCTGACAGCCATGAAAGACTTCCGAGAGTCCTCCCGGCAGAACCGGACGCCCGGCGGACAGCGCGTGCTGTCCGCCGAGGTGCAGTTCGACCTCGAAGAACGACGGGATGCGCTCCTCCGCGCCCGTCGCGCGTTCCAGGTCCCGACCCCGCCCGTGACCAGCACGCATGAGCAGATCATCGCCTACGGGTCGGCGGATTGGTCCAGGGCTTACAGGGATGGCCAGTACGCGAACAAGCATTTCGAGCGCGAGTTCCTCCGCCACGAACTCGCCCTCACGCCCCAGTTGGATCCGTTCCCCGATGGACACAGCTTCCTCACGACCCTCGTCGTCGCAGCAACCAACGAACAGCGCATCGCCGATTGGAAGAGGTACCACTCCCTCGACGAGGGCAACGGCATCCTCATCGACGAGTGGTACGCGATGTACCACCGCATCGTCCCCCGCCTCCAGGACATCATGAGCGCCTGGAGCCGTGACAACCAGCCCGAGGCCGTTCAGGCATCCGTGCTCAAGGTCGGCGTCGGCGGGCAGTGGGTCGTCAACCAGGATGAGGAGACCGCTGACTGGACCCCCGATGGCAACGCCGCAGTCGTCGAGATGACGCGCGCGAACATCGAGACCGCAGAGCAGATCGTCAAGATCGTCGCCGCGAACCTTCGCGCCCAGGCCCACAACTTCGCGCGTGAAGGGCGAGACCTCAGCAGGGACGCTCGCATCATCCTCCGGCTCGAGTTCGTCGACGCCGACCGCTGCGGCGCCGACGAAGACGACGTCTGGGCCGCGGTGCCCGCGGAGGGCGTGCTCATCGCGGCGGATGCGACGCTGGTGCCGAGAGATGAGTGGAGCCGGGTCTGACAGCCAGCGCTGGGAGACGCAAAGAGCCGCCGAGGGATCTCGGCGGCTCTTTGTCTGGGATTCGGCGTAGTTGAGATACGCGAACGTAGCTCCTCGAGATACGCGAACACCCCGTGGTGGCGAGTGAGGGATTCGAACCCCCGAATGCTGAGCAGTCTGATTTACAGTCAGATCCCTTTGGCCGCTTGGGTAACTCGCCAGAGCGCACCCGTCCGACTTCGACAGTCAACCGGGGGCACGATAGATAATCATACCCGCCAAGGGCAGGGGCGAGAAATCGGGGCGTCAGCTGCCGAAGACGCCCTTGTCGGCGTCGGCCAGAGACTCCGGCGTACGCAGCAGTCCGCCCTCTGCGCGGCACGTGGCAGCGGCCACATCCATGGCACGGTCGAGCAGGGCCTGCCACTCATCCGCATCGTCGGGCGTGCCGTGGGCCAGGCCCGCCGCGACGGCAGCGAGAGTCGCATCGCCCGCACCGACGGTGTCGATCACCCGCCCTGGGAGCGCCGAGATCGGAGCCGTGACGACGCCGGCATCCGTCTCGAGAGCCGCCCCGTCGGCACCCGCCGTCGCGAGCACCGCTCGCACACCGAGCCCGCGCAGCCGCTGCCTGAGCGCATCGAGGTCGCCGTCATAGAGCAGAGCGGCATCGTCGGCGCCGACCTTGACGATCGCCGCTCCGGAGGCTGCGCGTTCGAAGCCCCGGACGAACTCCTCGCGATCGCTCAGCATCCCCGACCGCGGGTTCGGGTCGATGGCGAGACGCGCGTCTGCAGCAGCGTCGAGCAGCGCGTCGACCTCTGCGGGAACGTCGAACGGAAAGCAGCTGACGGCCACGAGCCCCGCGGCCGAGATCGCACTGAGCGCTTCCTCCGAATACCGGACGCTGCGCTGCTGCGCCGCCTCATTGAAGACATAGACCGGCTCGCCGTCGGCACCGCGCTGCACGATCGCGCGCGACGAACCGAGAGGGGCGGGGCTGGCGATCAGACGCACGTCATGATCGGCGAGGTACTCGCGGATGTGCGCGCCGGCCTCATCGTCTCCGACCATCGCGATGAGCGTCGTCTGCACGCCCAGCCGACGAAGGCCCACGGCGACGTTCAGAGCGGCGCCGCCCACCAGCTCACGCACGCCGCCGTCTGCGCGGATCTCATCGATCAGCGCGTCTCCGACGACGACGGCACCGGGAACACGGGAGGATTCAACGCTCATTCCGCCGACACTACCGCTCAGGCGGCGTCTGCGGCTGCTCGCGGGGCATCCGGACCGGGCACGATCTCGGATGCCAGGGGGTGCCACGCCGGTCCGACGGCCGCTCGGGCGGCGCGCCGCCGCGCATGTCCGAAGTCGTGCACGCGGGGCGAGGAGAGACCAGGACTCGGCGCCGACGGCATCCGGGCACGAAGAAGGCCCCGGGCGAATCGCCCGGGGCCTTCTTCTACTCACTCAGTACGTCAGTTGTGTTCGCGACTCCGTCGCTCGACAACTTCAATCGGCTCGGCACGACGAGCAAGCTCGCCGGCTCCCGCCTCAATCAGTTGTACGTACCCGGCGTGATGTCGTCCGTCGAGAACGCGTCGAAGTCGACGTAACCGAAGTCACCGTCAGCGTACGCACCGTCGGATGCGAAGATCCGGTTCGGGTAGCGCTCGCTCTTGGCTTCTTCCGTCGCCTCGACCGTGACGTCGCGGTACTTCGAGAGACCGGTTCCGGCGGGGATGAGCTTTCCGATGATGACGTTCTCCTTGAGACCGACCAGCGGGTCGCGCTTGCCCTGCATGGCAGCCTCGGTGAGCACGCGGGTCGTCTCCTGGAAGGAGGCGGCCGACAGCCACGACTCGGTCGCGAGCGACGCCTTCGTGATACCCATCAGCTCCGAACGACCGGACGCGGGGCGCTTGCCCTCTGCCACAGCCTCGCGGTTGATCGCCTGGTAGCGCTTGAGGTCGACCATCTCACCCGGGAGCAGAGTCGTGTCGGCGTGATCGACGACCGTGACCTTGCGGAGCATCTGACGGACGATGACCTCGATGTGCTTGTCGTGGATCGGCACACCCTGCGAGCGGTACACGCCCTGGACGCCGCCGACGAGGTAACGCTGCACCTCGCGGGCACCCATGACACGCATGACCTCCTTGGGGTCGAGCGTGCCGACCAGGAGCGGCTGACCGACGGAGACGTGCTGACCGTCCTCGACCAGAAGCGTCGCACGCTTCAGGACCGGGTAGATCACTTCCTCGTCACCGTTGTCGGGCGTCAGGATGAGCCTCTTGGCCTTGTCGGTCTCGTCGATCGTGATGCGGCCATCGGCCTCGGCGATCGGCGACGCGGCCTTCGGGGTACGAGCCTCGAAGAGCTCCTGCACACGGGGCAGACCCTGCGTGATGTCATCTGCCGACGCGGAACCACCGGTGTGGAAGGTACGCATCGTCAGCTGGGTACCGGGCTCACCGATCGACTGGGCCGCGATGATGCCGACGGCCTCTCCGATGTCGACGGTCTTACCCGTCGCGAGCGAACGGCCGTAGCACTGCGCGCAGACACCGACGGCGGAGTCGCAGGTGAGCACCGAGCGCACCTTGATGCGCTCGACCCCCAGCGCGACCAGCTTGTCGATGAGGACGTCGCCCACGTCGTCGCCGGCAGAGGCGAGGACCTCGCCCTTGCTGTCGACCACGTCGGAGGCCAGCGTACGAGCGAACACCGAGTTCTCGACGTTCGCGTCGCGCACGAGCTCACCCTGCGAGTTCGGAGCGGCGATCGGGAGCTCGAGGCCCTTCGACGTGCCGCAGTCCTCTTCGCGGATGATGACGTCCTGCGAGACATCCACCAGACGACGGGTCAGGTAACCCGAGTCGGCGGTACGCAGAGCGGTGTCGGCCAGACCCTTACGGGTACCGTGCGTCGCGATGAAGTACTCCGCAACCGACAGACCCTCGCGGTACGAGGAGATGATCGGACGCGGGATGATCTCACCCTTGGGGTTGTTCACCAGACCACGCATACCGGCGATGTTCCGGATCTGCAGCCAGTTACCACGAGCACCCGACGACACCATGCGGTTGATGGTGTTGTCTTCCGGGAAGTTCGCGCGCATCGCGGTCTGAACCTCGTCGGTCGCCTCGGTCCAGATCTTGATGAGCTCCTGACGACGCTCGACGTCTGTCGTGAGGCCCTTCTCGTACTGGGACTGGACCTTCGCGGCCTGCTTCTCGTAGCCCGCGACGATCTCAGCCTTGTTCGGCGGCGTGAGGATGTCGCTCAGTGCGACGGTCACACCCGAGCGCGTGGCCCAGTAGAAACCGGCGTCCTTGATCCGGTCCAGCGACGCAGCCGTCTCGACCTTGGGGTACTCCTCGGCCAGCTTGTTGACGATCTGCGACAGCTTGTTCTTGTCAGCCTGCTCGCGGACGAACGGGTAGCCCTTCGGCAGCGTGTCGTTGAAGATCGCCTGACCGAGCGATGCATCGACGAGGCCGTGGCGCTCGTAGCCCTCGGGAGCTTCGCCCTCGAGGAACGTCAGACCCGGGATGCGGATGCGGACCTTGGCCTGCAGGTCGAGGGTTCCCTCGTCCTTGGCCAGGATCGCCTCGCCCACCGAACCGAATGCACGGCCCTCACCGGCTGCGCCCGACTTGACCGTGGTCAGGTGGTGCAGACCGATGATCATGTCCTGCGAAGGCAGGGTGACCGGGCGTCCGTCGGACGGCTTCAGGATGTTGTTCGACGCGAGCATCAGCACGCGGGCCTCGGCCTGAGCCTCGACCGACAGCGGCAGGTGGACAGCCATCTGGTCACCGTCGAAGTCGGCGTTGAACGCCGCGCAGACGAGCGGGTGCAGCTGGATGGCCTTGCCCTCGACGAGCTGAGGCTCGAAGGCCTGGATGCCGAGACGGTGCAGGGTGGGTGCACGGTTGAGCAGCACCGGACGCTCGCGGATGATCTCCTCGAGCACGTCCCAGACCTCGGGACGGGTGCGCTCGACAGCGCGCTTGGCCGCCTTGATGTTCTGCGAGTGACCGAGGTCGATCAGGCGCTTGATCACGAACGGCTTGAAGAGCTCCAGAGCCATCTGCTTGGGCAGACCGCACTGGTGCAGCTTCAGCTGCGGGCCGACGATGATGACCGAACGGCCCGAGTAGTCGACGCGCTTGCCGAGCAGGTTCTGGCGGAAACGACCCTGCTTACCCTTCAGCATGTCGCTGAGGGACTTCAGGGCACGGTTGCCGGTACCGGTGACGGGGCGACCACGACGGCCGTTGTCGAACAGTGCGTCGACGGCCTCCTGCAGCATCCGCTTCTCGTTGTTGACGATGATCTCGGGAGCACCGAGGTCGAACAGACGACGAAGACGGTTGTTGCGGTTGATAACACGACGGTAGNNGCGAAGCGGCCACCGTCGAGCTGCACCATCGGGCGCAGCTCCGGCGGGATCACCGGAACGACGTCGAGGACCATCGCGGCCGGGCTCATGCCGGTCTCGAGGAACGAGTTGACGACCTTCAGGCGCTTGATCGCACGGATCTTGCGCTGGCCCTTGCCCTCGGAGATCTGCAGGTGCAGGCTCTCCGCCTCGGCGGCCAGGTCGAACGCCGCGAGGCGACGCTGGATCGACTCGGCGCCCATGTAGGCCTCGAAGTACTGACCGAAGCGGTCCTGCAGCTCGTGGAAGACGTCGTCTTCGGGGCGCAGTGCACCGACCTCGAGGGTGCGGAAGTCTTCCCACACGCGCTCGAGCTTGGCGATCGCCTCGTCGGCACCCTTGCGGATGAGCGACATCTCCTTCTCGCCGGCGTCCTTGACCTTCTTCTTCGCGTCGGCCTTGGCGCCTTCGGCCTCGAGGGAAGCGAGCTCCTCCTCCAGGCGAGCCAGGCGCTCGGCGATCTTCGCGTCGCGGCGGTCTCCGAGCGTCTTCAGCTCGAGACGGATGTTGTTCTCCTGCGTGCCCAGGTCGCGGTGACGAGCATCCTCGTCGACCGAGATGACCATGTAGGCGGCGAAGTAGATGACCTTCTCGAGGTCCTTCGGCGCCATGTCGAGCAGGTAGCCGAGACGCGAGGGGACACCCTTGAAGTACCAGATGTGGGTGACGGGAGCGGCGAGCTCGATGTGACCCATGCGCTCACGACGCACCGAGGACTTGGTGACCTCGACGCCGCAGCGCTCGCAGACGATGCCCTTGAAGCGGACACGCTTGTACTTGCCGCAGGCGCACTCCCAGTCGCGGGACGGGCCGAAGATCTGCTCTCCGAAGAGACCGTCCTTCTCCGGCTTCAGGGTGCGGTAGTTGATGGTTTCAGGCTTCTTGACCTCGCCGTAGGACCAGGCACGGATGTGATCCGCGGTGGCCAGGCCGATGCGAAGCTCATCGAAAGTGTTTGACTCGAGCACAAATTCTCCTGTGTAGGAATTCTTCTGAAGAAATCGGGGAGGTGGGCCGCCGACCGGGCGTGACGCTCAGTCGGCGGCCTGAACCTTAGATCTCGTCGATCGAGGCGGCCTCGAAGCGGCTGGAGATGTTGATGCCGAGCTCCTCCGCTGCGCGGAAGGCCTCGTCGTCGGTGTCACGCAGGTTGACGAGCGTGCCGTCTGCCGAGAGGACCTCGACGTTCAGGCAGAGCGACTGCATCTCCTTCATGAGCACCTTGAAGGACTCGGGGATGCCGGGCTCCTGGATGTTCTCGCCCTTGACGATGGCCTCGTACACCTTGACGCGGCCGAGGATGTCATCGGACTTGATCGTGAGGAGCTCCTGCAGTGCGTAAGCGGCGCCGTAGGCCTCGAGGGCCCACACCTCCATCTCACCGAATCGCTGGCCACCGAACTGCGCCTTACCA
>NZ_JAGGPD010000148.1 GCF_018613995.1 Microbacterium sp. ISL-103
GAACCACAGGATCATCGGGAGATCTCCGGCATGTTCATGGCGCTCTTGAGATCCGCCCCGCGCTTCTCGACGACGCCCACGAGCACACCGTCCTCGTCGATCGCCGCGGCCAGGCTGCCGCTCAGCCGATCGGCCCGACCCGCGAGCCGCTTGCCATGACGCAGATCTCTGGCATCGGCCGTCGAGACCTGCAGCGGATCGAGAACTCTCGCGGCGGCGGCAGCGGGCGTCAGCAGTTCGGCCTCGGCGAGATCATCGATGTCAGCGGCGTCCGCCACGTCGAAGTCCCCGACCCTGGTGCGCCGCAACGCCGTGAGGTGTCCGCCCACACCCAGATCGATCCCCAGATCTCGCGCCAGAGAACGGATGTAGGTGCCCGATGAGCAGTCGACGACGACGTCGAGATCCATGAAGCCGTCGCCGATGCGCCGGTCGATGACGTCGAATCGCGAGACGGTCACGTCACGCGGTGCGAGTACGACCTCCTCCCCCGCGCGAACCCGATCGTAGGCACGACGCCCGTCGACCTTGATGGCCGACACGGAACTGGGAACCTGCGAGATCGCCCCCGTCAGTGCGGAGACGCCGGCCGACACTCGCTCAGGTGTCACAGACGCCCATGCCGACTCGGGCGCTCGAGTGAGGATGTCACCGTCGGCATCATCCGTGCCTGTGGTCTGCCCCAGTCGGATCGTCGCTTCGTAGGTCTTGTCGGCCCCGACGATGTAGGTGAGCAGACGAGTCGCACCCTCGACGCCGATCACGAGCAGCCCCGTGGCCATCGGATCGAGTGTGCCGGCGTGACCGACCTTGCGGGTGCCGAGCGCGCGACGAGTGCGTGCGACGACATCATGGCTGGTCAGGCCAGCGGGCTTGTCGACGAGGAGGATGCCGGGCGAGACCATCCCCCCAGCCTACGATGCGACCCCGCCTCAGCCGCACACCGCGTAGGACGACTGCTCCCTCGTCGTGTTCGCATAGGCTGTCGAGGTGGCCCCGACTTCGCATCCCGACGCCGCGGAATCACTGCCTCTGACGAGATGGTATCGACTCGCCGCGCGAGACCTGCCGTGGCGGCGTCCGCGATTCCACGACGACTTCGGCGCCTGGGGCACCCTGGTCAGCGAGTTCATGCTGCAGCAGACCCCGGTGAACCGCGTGATTCCCCACCTCGAGGCATGGCTCGATCGATGGCCGACCCCCACCGCGATGGCTGCCGCGACGCCGGCCGAGGTGGTGCAGCAGTGGGCCAACCTCGGCTATCCGCGTCGCGCACTGTGGTTGCATCGGGCCGCCGTCGAGATCGCTCAACGTCATGACGGAGTCGTCCCGCGCGACGTCGACGCTCTGCTCCAGCTCTCGGGCATCGGCGACTACACGGCCCGAGCAGTGGCGGTCTTCGCATATGGAGATCGACACCCCGTGGTCGACACGAACACGCGTCGGGTCCTCGCGCGCGCCGTTCTCGGTCAGGCGCAGCCGGGACCGCCGTCCCGCCGAGATCTCGCCCTGATGGATTCCCTGCTCCCGACCGACGTGACGGAGGCGGCGGTCTTCAACGCCGCGGCGATGGAACTCGGAGCCACCGTGTGCACCGCACGGTCGCCCCGCTGCGAGATGTGCCCGCTGGTCGGCGCCTGCGCATGGGTCGCGGCGGGGCGCCCTGACACCGGAGACACCCGTCGTCGCCAGGCGGCGTTCGAGGGGTCTGACCGGCAGGCCAGAGGCGCGGTGCTTCGCATGCTGCGGACGGCTGCGCCCGACCCTGTCCTCATCGACAGCGTGCTGCCCGATTGGCCGGACCCTCTTCAGCGCGACCGCGCGATCGACTCTCTGATCGCCGACGGACTCGCAGAGGCCGATGGCGAGATGCTGTCGCTTCCTCGCTGACGAGGAGTGGCGCGGCCGCCCTGCTCAGACGAACTGCCCGATGCGGTGGGCGAGGACGGTGAGTTCGACGCGCGTCTTGACCTCGAGCTTCGCGAACACCCGGCCGAGGTGCACCTCGACCGTGCGCACCGACACATGGAGCGAGTCGGCGATGTCGCGATTCGGCGCTCCGCCGACCGCGAGCATCGCCACCTCGAGTTCGCGAGCGGTCAACACGGACTCCCACACCCGCCGGCACGCCCCGAGCGGATCTCCGGCGGCCGCCG
>NZ_JAGGPD010000149.1 GCF_018613995.1 Microbacterium sp. ISL-103
TCACTATCGGGCGGCCGTGCATCAGCGCCTCGGCGGCGACGACGCAGAAGTTGTCACCCTGCGTGGGCAGCAGAAACATCGTCGCCGCGTTGAGCTCGCGAGAGACGCCGCTGTCATCGAGCCGTCCCGGCAGTCTCACCCGGTCGGAGATTCCCGCCTCGGCCGCTCGAGCCACCACCCCTTCGCGGAGAGGCCCGTCACCCACCCAGGTGAGGCTGGCGTCGATTCCCCGATCGATCAGCGACGCCGTCGCGGCGACCGCCAGCAGCGGACCCTTCCGCGGGATGAGCCCTCCCACGGCGACGAGCCGGATGTCTTCTGCGGCGCGGGACCGGATGGCCGCAGGCTCGTCGACGACGCACGGGACGAGGTCGATCGGAGCCTTGCGGAAACGCCGGAGCGCGTGGCTGAGGCGGGTGCTCTCGGCGATCACGGCATCTGCGGAGCGAAGACGGGGGCCGAGAAGACTGAGGGCCGCGCGCTCGCCGATCCCGAGGGTCTCGGGGGCGCTGATCCCGGACCAGTGCTCGGAATGCACCCAGGGGGTGCCTCCTCCCGGGCGGCCGATCGCCCACGGCAGGAGCCCGGTGAGCGCATGAGTGTGCACGAGGTCGTGATCGTGCGCTGCCGCGGACACGAACCGGCGGGCCCGCAGATACGCCCGCGGGTCGGAGCGCTTCAGCGACAGGTGCCGATAGGAATACCCGGCCTGCGGCGGGCCGTCGAGAGGGCGCCCCTGCTGCCAATCCAGATGAATGACCGTGACGTCGTGGGCATCGGCGAGTGCCTCGACCTCGCGGCGCACGAACACACCGGACACCGCGGAGTCCGCGGTGGGAAACCACGGAGTCACGACGAGGATGCGCACCGCTCCAGAGTATCCCGGATGCCGGAGCGCCCAGGTTCGCCGATCTAGACTGTCTCCGTGAAGATCGTCAGCGTCGTGGGCGCGCGCCCCCAGTTCGTCAAGCTCGCCCCCATCCACAAGGCCGCACTCGCGGCAGGTGTCGAGCACGTCATCGTGCACACGGGTCAGCACTACGACCCGATGCTGTCCGACGTGTTCTTCGAGGACCTCGGCATCGGGACGCCCGATGTGCACCTGGGCGTCGGCAGCGGGTCGCACGGAGTGCAGACCGGGTCGATGCTCGCGGCGCTCGATGCGGTCTTCGACGAGCACCGCCCTGACTGGGTCCTCGTGTACGGCGACACGAACTCGACCGTAGCCGCGGCACTGAGCGCGGTGAAGATGCACATCCCGGTCGCGCACCTCGAAGCGGGTCTGCGCAGCTTCAACCGCCGCATGCCCGAAGAGCACAACCGCGTGATGACCGATCACGCAGCCGATCTGCTTCTCGCGCCCACCGAGGTCGCCGTTCACCACCTCGAGACCGAGGGCCTCGCGAAGCGGACGGTCCTCGTGGGCGACGTGATGACCGACGTGCTCTTCGAGGTGCGGGACGAGGTCGGAGCGCGCCCCTCGGCGCTGCTAGAAGAGCTCGGCCTCGCGGCCGGCGAGTACTACGTCGCGACGATCCACCGCGCGGAGAACACCGACGATCCCGCCCGTCTCGCAGAGGTCGCCGAAGCACTCGGGGGTCTCGACAAGCCCGTCATCCTTCTCGCTCATCCGCGCGTGGTCGCCAAGGCCGCGGCACACGGCATCGCCCTCACCCAGGGGTCGCTGATCGCGCATGCACCTCTCGCTTACCCCGAGCTGATCGCAGCCGCGCTGTCGAGCGCCGGTGTCGTCTCAGACTCCGGCGGTCTGCAGAAGGAGGCGTTCCTGCTGCGCATCCCGTGCACCACCGTCCGCACCGAGACCGAGTGGGTCGAGACGATCGAGCTGGGGTGGAACGTGCTCGCCAACACCGCCGCCGAGATCACGGCCGCGGTCACGCGCCCGCGACCCGATGACACGGATGCGGCGCCCTACGGCGATGGTCACGCGGCAGAGCGCGTCATCGCCGAGCTGATCCGGGCCGCAGGGGAGACCCCTGCCCAGTGAGCGCGCCTGAGGCGGTCTCGAGGCCGCGTCGCGGGTTCCGTACCGACATCCAGGGGCTGCGGGCCGTCGCGGTCGGACTGGTCCGGCTCTACCACGCGGGTGCGCCGGTCAGCTCCGGCGGGTACATCGGCGTCGACGTCTTCTTCGTGATCTCGGGGTTCCTCATCTCGACCCATCTCCGCGAGTCGCTGGAGCGAGACGGGCGGATCCGTTTCGCGGACTTCTACGCGCGCCGCATCCGCAGGATCCTGCCAGCCTCCGTGGTGGTCGCCGTGCTGACGGCCGTCGCCGCCGTCGTCTTCTACCCGCCGTTGGCACTGGAGCGCGTGCTGCGTGACGGATTGGCGACGATCCTGTACGTACCGAACGTCTGGTTCGCGATCCAGGACACCGACTATCTCGCGGACCACTCGCCGTCGCCCTATCAGCACTACTGGTCGCTGGGCGTCGAGGAGCAGTTCTATCTGCTCTGGCCGCTGATCCTCCTCCTCCTCGTGGTGCTCGTCCGACGCAGACGCGCTCTCGTGATCGGCGGCATCGCCGTGCTGGCGTCGGCGAGTCTAATCGGCGGCATCCTCCAGACCCCGATCGATCAGCCCTCCGCGTTCTTCCTCCTCCCGACGAGAGCGTGGGAGCTGTTGATCGGCGCGCTCGTCGGCGCGATCCTGCTGAGAGGCGCGTTGCCTGTGCCTCGATGGGTGGACGCGGTCGGTGGCTGGGCCGGCATCACGATGATCGGCGGGGCCGCCGTGCTCTACGACGGCGCGACCGTGTTCCCGGGGACGGCGGCGCTTCTTCCGACGGTGGGCACGGCGCTCGTGATCCTCTTCGGTGCCAGGGCGGTCTCGGCGGGGCCGACGGCCGCGCTCTCTCTGCGACCGATGCAGTTCGTCGGTCTCATCTCCTATTCGCTCTACCTCGTCCACTGGCCGCTGCTCACCGTGACGCAGGCCGCCGTGGGGGAGCAGAACCCGCTCGATCTTCCGACGAGGGTGCTGTGGGGGATCGTCATCGCGGTGCCCGCCGCGTGGCTGCTGTTCCGCTTCGTCGAGACCCCGCTGAGATCGCCCGCGCTGCTGGTGTCGCGACGGCCCCGAGCGACCCTGCTCACGGCGCTCGGACTCACCGTCGTGCTCGTCGTGGGCGCCGGAGCGGGCGTGCACTGGTCGGCGCAGCGTCTCACAGGCGCCGGGGGAGACGTGACCGCCGCCCCCGCCGTGCCTCAGTCGCCGCCGACTGCGACGGAGTTCGTGCCGCGCGACATGAGCCCCGCACTCGCCGATGTGGCAGAGGACCTCGCGCCCGTCTTCACCGACGGCTGCCATTTCGACGCGAAGACCGAAGGCGTGCAGGACTGCGAATACGGCGATCCCGACGGGGACAGGAGCATCGCACTGTTCGGAGACTCCCACGCGGCGCAATGGTTCCCTGCGGTGGNNTCCTGCTCGGCCGCGGCGGTGACCGTTCTCGTGAAGGGGGTGCCGTACACCTCGTGCGATCGGTGGCGCGAACAGGTCGTGAAGCATCTCGTCGCCGATCCGCCGGACGTTGTGGTGATCTCCAACTACGCCCATTATGTGCTCGCCGACAGCCCCGATGGAGCGGATCGCGCTGCGCTGTGGAACGAAGGACTGGGCGCCACCCTGCAGCGCCTTCGCGATGCAGGAAGCGAGGTGGTGGTGATCGCCGATTCCCCGCGCCTGCGTGCGGAGCCCGCCACCTGCGCCTCGACGGATGTCTCCGACGTCACCGCCTGCGACGGAGAAAGGGACTGGGCGATCGACGATGCCCTGGCCGACGCCCAGAAGCAGGCGGCCGAGACCACAGGGTCGACCTACGTCGACCTGACCGACTTCATCTGCGACGAGACCCGGTGCCCGGTGATCATCGGCGAGATGTTCGTCTACCGGGACATCAACCACATGACCTCGACCTTCGTGTCGTACCTGGGGTCGGCGCTCGATCCGACTCTCGCGTCCGTCCTGGGAATCGATGGGAGCGTCGACCGCTAGGCGCGGCCGACGGCACGGGATGTCAGGAACGCACGCAGGAGAGACACCGGTCGTCGGCGGTAGGGTTGCCCCTATGTCCTCGCTCCCAGGTGCCCGGTTGAGCAACCTGGACTACCTCCGAGGGATCGCCGCGCTCGGGATCGTCGCGTATCACTACACCTCGTGGACCTTCGGAGCCCAGAGCGCGCAGACGCCGCTCGGGCGCATCGGCATCTACGGCGTCGCCGTGTTCTACGTTCTCAGCGGCCTGACGATGTACCACGTCTACGCCACGAGGATGCAGTCGTCCCGTCAGGTCGGCACGTTCTTCGTGCGTCGGGCCTTCCGCATCTTCCCGCTGCTGTGGCTGGTGACCATCGCCACACTCGTCCTCGACCGCGAATGGCCCGCCCCGCTCACGGCTTTCCTGAACCTCACCGGACTGTTCGGATTCTTCGACTGGAACGGGTACATAGCGCTCGGCGCCTGGTCGATCGGCAACGAGCTCGTCTTCTACGCGCTCTTCCCCCTGCTGGTGCTGACCCTTCGGCGTCGGTGGGCGTTCTGGAGTGCGGTGGCGCTGTTCTTCGCGATCGCCGCATACTTCTCGTTCGGCGTCCTCGACGCCGCGTCCCCCTTGAGCGAGCAGTGGTCGATGTACGTCAACCCGCTGAACCAGGCGTTCCTCTTCGTCGCGGGGATGGCGATCGGCCGCCTCCTTCGCGATGTCTCCGTGCCGCGCTGGATTCTCCTCCTCGTCGCCGTGGTCGCGCTCGCGATCTTCGTCGTCTGGCCCTCCGGTGAGGGGCAGATCAGTCTCGTGACAGGTGCGAATCGCTTCGTCTTCTCGGCCGTCTGCGTCGCGCTGTGCGCGGTGGCGTACAAGCTCGTGGTCGACGCGCCGCGGTGGATCGATCGACCACTGGGCACGCTGGGGGAGGCGAGCTACTCGGTGTACCTCATCCATCCGATCGCCTTCACCGTCGTGTCGCTGCTGGTGCGCGATCGCCTGCCCGATGCGATCATCGCCGTCGTGGCGGTCGTCCTGACCCTCGTCGGCAGCGTCCTCTGCTATCGCCTGTACGAGCGACCGCTCACCGATGTCGGGCGCCGGCTGACGCCCAGCCGCCGCTAGGCCGCGCCTGCGGCGTCGACCCAGCATCGGCCCCGTAGACTGGACCTCATGCGTATCGCCGTCGTGGCCCTCGGAAAGATCGGGCTCCCTCTCGCCGTCCAGTTCGCCTCCTCCGGTCACGATGCGATCGGCGTCGACGTCAACCAGAAGGCGGTAGATTCCATCAACGCCGCTCAGGAGCCCTTCCCCGGGGAAGCGCACCTGCAGGAGCGACTCGAGGAGCTGATCCCCGCCGGTCGGCTTCGTGCGACCACCGACTACGCCGAGGCGATCCCCGGTGCGGATGCGGTCGTGCTCGTCGCTCCCGTCTTCGTGAACGACGAGACGTGGGAGCCGGACTTCAAGTACATGGACTCCGCGACGAAGTCGCTCGCCGAGCACCTGACCCCCGGCACGCTCGTCTCGTACGAGACGACGCTGCCGGTGGGAACCACCCGCAACCGGTGGAAGCCGATGCTCGAAGAGGGCTCGGGGCTCAAGGAGGGCGAGGACTTCTACCTCGCCTACTCGCCCGAGCGCGTGCTCACGGGCCGCGTGTTCGCCGATCTCCGCAAGTACCCGAAGCTCATCGGCGCGCTCTCCGACGAGGGAAACCGTCGTGCGCGCGAGTTCTACGAGGCCGTCCTGCAGTTCGACGAGCGGCCCGATCTCGCCAAGCCCAACGGCGTGTGGGACCTCGGCAGCACCGAGGCGTCCGAGATGGCGAAGCTCGCCGAGACCACTTACCGCGACGTCAACATCGGACTCGCCAACCAGTTCGGCCTGTTCGCGGCCTCGCACGGCATCGACGTCTACAAGGTGATCGACGCCTGCAACTCGCAGCCGTACAGCCACATCCATCGTCCCGGTATCGCCGTCGGCGGGCACTGCATCCCCGTGTACCCGCGCCTGTACCTGTCGACCGACCCCGACGCCGACATTGTCCGCGTCGCCCGCCAGCTCAACGCCTCGATGCCCGAGCGGCTCGTCGCCCAGGCAGAGGGCATCCTCGGAGACCTGAGCGGCCTGCGCGCCGTCGTCCTCGGCGCGGCTTACCGCGGCGGTGTCAAGGAGACCGCGTTCTCGGGCGTCTTCCCCACGGTGAGGGCACTCAAGGATCGTGGCGCACAGGTGGTCGTCCACGACCCGCTCTACACCGACGAGGAACTCCAGGGCCTCGGCTTCGAGCCCTACGAGATCGGCGGAGCGGTCGACATCGCCATCCTGCAGACGGATCACGCCGACTACAAGGAGCTCACGCCCGCGCAGCTGCCCGGCATCAAGCTGCTCGTCGACGGCCGCGCGGCGACGGATGCAGCGCTGTGGGCCGGCACCCCCCGCATCGTCGTCGGAACGGCGGCCTGATGGATCTCCTCGTCGTCGGCTCGGGATTCTTCGGCCTCACCATCGCAGAACGGGCCGCGAACGCCGGCCGCAAGGTGACGGTCATCGACCGTCGCCCTCACATCGGCGGCAACGCGTACAGCGAAGCCGAGCCCGAGACGGGCATCGAGGTGCACCGCTACGGCGCGCACCTCTTCCACACCTCCAACCCCACGGTCTGGGAGTACGTCAACCGCTTCACGACGTTCACGAACTACGTGCACCGCGTCTACACGACGCACAAGGGAACCGTGTTCCCGATGCCGGTCAACCTCGGCACGATCAACCAGTTCTTCCAGTCTGCGTACACCCCCGATCAGGCCCGTGCGCTCGTCCGCGAGCAGGCGGGCGAGTTCGACGTGAAGTCGGCGGCGAACTTCGAGGAGAAGGGCATCGCCCTGGTGGGGCGGCCCCTGTTCGAGGCCTTCTTCCGCGACTACACCGCCAAGCAGTGGCAGACGGATCCGCAGAAGCTCTCGGGCGACATCATCAGCCGTCTCCCCTGTCGATACACGTCCGACAACCGCTACTCCAACGACAAGTGGGAGGG
>NZ_JAGGPD010000150.1 GCF_018613995.1 Microbacterium sp. ISL-103
GCCGAGGCCGAACAGGTATTTCGGGCCGCCGGCCTTCGCTCCCGCTCCCACGGCCGACCGCTTCCAGCCGCCGAACGGCTGACGCTGCACGATGGCGCCGGTGATGCCGCGGTTGACATAGAGGTTGCCGGCCTCGACGCGGTCGAGCCAGGTGGCGACCTCGTCGGAGTCGAGCGAGTGGATGCCCGCGGTGAGGCCGTAGTCCACGGCGTTCTGCAGGCGGATCGCCTCGTCGAGGTCCTTCGCGTGCATGATGCCGAGCACCGGTCCGAAGAACTCCGTCAGGTGGGTGGTCGACCCCGGGGCGACGCCGGCCTTGACGCCCGGCGTCCACTGCTTCCCCTCGTCGTCGAGCTTGCGCGGCTCGACGAGCCAGCGCTCGCCCCGCTCGAGCGTGGTCAGAGCGGTCAGCAGCTTGCCGTTCGCCGGCTCGATGATCGGACCCATCTGGGTGGCCGGGTCTTCGGGCAGGCCGACGCGCATCGAGGTGACGGCGTCGACGAGCTGACGCTCGAACCGCTTCGAGTCCGCGACCGATCCGACGAGGATCGCGAGCGACGCCGCCGAGCACTTCTGCCCGGCGTGGCCGAAGGCGCTGCGGGCGACGTCGGCTGCGGCGAGGTCGAGGTCGGCCGACGGCGTGACGATGATCGCGTTCTTGCCGCTCGTCTCGGCGAGCAGCGGCAGGTCGGAGCGGAACGAGCGGAACAGCTGCGCGGTCTCGTACGCGCCGGTGAGGATCACGCGGTCGACCTCGGGGCTCGCGACGAGGCGGGTGCCGAGGTCGCGGTTCGCGAGATCGACGAGTGCGAGCAGGTCGCGCGGAACACCCGCGGCCCACAGCGCCTCGACCATGACCGCACCGCAGCGCTGTGTGAGCTTGGCGGGCTTGATGACGACGCCCGAGCCCGAGGCGAGGCCGGCGAGCACGCCGCCCGCGGGGATCGCGACGGGGAAGTTCCACGGCGGCGTCACGACCGTGACCTTCGACGGCACGAACTCCGCACCGGCGATGGCCTCGAGGTCGAGCGCGCGCTCGGCGTAGTAGTGCGCGAAGTCGATCGCCCCCGACACCTCGGGGTCGGCCTCGGCGATGGTCTTGCCCGCCTCGTGGGCCATGATCTCGATCAGCTGACCGCGACGTGCAGCCAGCTCGTCACCGGCGCGGTGCAGCACGGCGGCGCGTTCGGCCGCGGGCAGCGCGGCCCAGCGGGTGGCGGCAGCGGATGCGGCGGCGAAGACGCCGTCGAGCTCATCGGTCGTCTCGACCTTGGCGAGCGCGATCGAGTCGAGGCCGAGCGTCGAGTCCACCGAGCGCGCCAGGATCTCACGGCCCCAGGCGCGGTTCGCGGCGATCGCGGGATCGCTGTCGGCCTGGTTCTCGAAGCCGGTCGTGACGGCGTCCGCGTCCGCGGCATCCGCCTGCGTCGCCGCCTCGGCCGCGCGGTCCTGCACGCGGTTCGACGAGGGCACCGAGCGGTCGGCCTCGAGGCCGGCGAGAGAGCGCTCGAAGCGCTCCCGCTCGCGGGTGAGCAGTGCGGGGTCGGAGGCGAGCTCGAACACGGCCGACATGAAGTTCTCGGGGCTGGCGTTCTCTTCGAGGCGGCGCACGAGGTAGGCGATGGCGACGTCGAACTCGGCGGGGTTGACGACCGGCGTGTAGAGCAGCAGGCGTCCGACGTCCTTGCGCACGGCCTCGGCCTGGCCCGTCGCCATGCCGAGCAGCATCTCGTACTCGACGGCGTGGGTCACCCCGCGCGCCTGGGCGAGCAGCCAGGTGTACGCGATGTCGAAGAGGTTGTGGCCCGCGACGCCGATGCG
>NZ_JAGGPD010000151.1 GCF_018613995.1 Microbacterium sp. ISL-103
GCTCCCGCACGTGCACCCAGGCCAGGTGCGGGGCGGGGCCGAGCACCACGCTGACCCCGTCGTCGCGTGCGGACCCGCCCTCCGGCCGCTCTGAGAGCAGCGAGAGCTGCGCACCCCAGGCGTCTCCGTCGAGACGCCACCAGGCGCCCGCGACGAGAAGCGCGAAGGCACCGGCATCCGCCAAAGTCACGACCTGCTCGGGAGGGCGGATCCAGGCCCCGCCGATGCCGCGGAACCCGCCGACCGCGAAGACGTAGCCTCGCTGATCCGCGCGACCGGGCCACCAGAAGCGATCCGTGCGCTGTCGCCGCCGGAACTCGTCGAGCACGTCGATGCTGAGGCCGAGTGTCGCGGCGGCCGCGAGCCGCCGCTCCGGGTCGTCGAGCCGGTCGAGGCGCGAGAGGGCATCGGAACGCAGCGCCAGAGCGCCCGAGCGCCAGGCAGCTGTCGCCACCAGGTCGAGGGCGCGCTCACGGTCGGTGAGCGCTGCGGAATCCGCCGCCACCCCTGCCGCGAGAGCGCGGGCGAACAGCTGAGGGTCTCCGTGGGCCGCCCGCACCGATGCCGACGCGAGAGAGCCGTCGAGTCCCGCAGACGACAGGTCGGGAAGCTCCGCCGGTGGGAACGGAGCCGAGACGTTCGCCAGCGTCACAGGCACGCGGTTCACCCGCGCAGCTCCTGCCAGCGCACGTAGGCCGTATAGCGCTGATGCAGGTACTTCAGGGCGATGACGTCGTCGAAGTCGCGACCGTAGAGCTTGCCGACCGTCGCGATCCTGCGCAACTGGGACTCGACCGCGGTGATGCGCCGGGATGCCTCGAGCGCGGGGAGCCCGTCGAGCCCGCGGTCGAACTCCGCGAGAAGCGACGCGACCGCGTCATCCGCATCGCGGCCGAGGGCGTCGTACTGGCGGCACGACTGCGTGAACAGGTCGCCGAGCCAGCTCACCGTGTCGGTGCTGAGTTCGCGCTCGGCTCCGACATCGAAGCGGGGATGCGTCGGGTTCGGCAGCAGCTTGCCGCGGAGCACGAACGGCAGGACCGCTGCGACATCGTCGAGTTCGACGGAATCGACGCCGCGGAACCAGGCCATCGCCTTCGAATACAGGATCAGCGTCTGCAGGGCGCGCACCGACAGGCCGTTGCGGGTCTGGGCGCCGAGGTCCACCTCGAGGTCGGCTCCGCTGTTCGCCTCGATGACCTCGCCGACGCTGCCGCCGGCCGTGGTCACGACATCTTTCGTGCGGTACTCGAAGCGTCGTCCGCCGGCCTGCACGAACTCGAAGTGGCTGAGGAAGAATCGCAGCCGCTCCCGCACCGCATCCGGGATCGGCACCGCGCGGATCTGTGCGCGCATCTCGCGGTGCTGCGCCACATCGAAGGCCAGCTCCGCCGGTACATGCTCCTCGGGCTTCTCCCCCGCCTCGACGCGCGTGATCAGCTCGTCGAAGAATCGGCTGTTGAAGCCGGCGGCCTGCACCGTGACGTCCATGCGGTCGCGCAGGGCCTGGATGACGGGGAAGGTGCCACCACCCGCATCGTCGTTGGCGGTGAAGAACCAGCTCTCGACGCCGCCGTCCGGGGCGGTTCGGCGCATCTGGTCGTGGCTCTCGACGTACCCCTCGGCCACCATCGTCAGAAGCGCCGACTGCGTCTTGGTCGGGATGCGGTTGTACTCGTCGATGATCTTCACCGGAAGACCCAGCCAGTCGCGCCAGGCGATGCGGATGTCGGCGAGGCGTTCTGCCCCGACGAGATCTCGGGGCAGCGGGATGCCGACGAGGTCGCTGACCGTGAGCTGCGGCTGGCCCTGCTGGACGGCGCGCCTGACGTCGTCCGACGTGGTTCCCGCGAGCACCCCCATGAGCACGGCGACGGTCGTCTTCCCCCGTCCCGGACCGCCGATGAGCAGGCACTTGCCACCCACCGCGAAGGTGAGCAGCGGCACGAGGACGTTCGACGAGAATGAGGCCTGCGTCGGCAGCGACACCGTCGCCCCGGCATCGCCCAGCTCGATCGACAGCGGCTCCGCGTGCGAGAACTCCATGTCGTAGTACGGCGAGATCACCGCGCGATTGACGATCCAGTAATAGACCTGACGGAGCTTCTCGTCGAGCGGCGCGGCCTCTTGCACCGCCGGCCGGAAGAGGTCTTCGGCGGTCAGGGATTCGACGCCGTGGCCGCTGCCGGGGTTCGTGGGCGAGGCGGACACTCTGTTCCAGCGGTCGGGCATGCGATCATCCTAACGAGGTGGATCGGGCGTCCTGTTGGAGCGCACGCTGCTCGTCGAGCGACCGCGCCTCGAGCGGAACCGCGAAGCTCAGGTGCTCGGTCAGCAGGGGTTCGAGAGCGGATGCCGCGGCCTCGACCCGCTCGCGCACGTCGCCGCGCACCTCGAGCCACGGCACATCCTGCGCCGCGAGAACATCACGGAATCGCTGCTGCATGTCGTGGCGGATGTGCTCGCCGTCGCGCATGCCGTCCTGCACGAACGGGATCTCGTCTCCGGTTAGCACATAGAGGAGCGGTCGATGCGCTGCCGCGGCCTCGTGCAGTCGCGGCGACACGGAGCCCACGTACCTCTCATGCCACAGAGCGGTCGCGAGCACGTCGGTGTCGCACACGAGCACGGGGCGGGGCACAGTGCGCAGCGCCTGCTGTTCGAGGGCGATCTGACGGTCGACGATCAGATCGAACTCGTCGGTGCGCCACGGCGTCTCAAGGCCCCCGTCTCGGATCTCGGAGTGCTCGCGACCGTACTCCGCCACCCACAGCGTGCCCAGGTGCGCTGCCAGGGCTTCGGCGAGCGTCGTCGAGCCCGTCGACTCCGCTCCGAGGACCACGACCCGCGCCGTGAGCCAGGCGCGCACGGCCGGCGCGAGCTCATGCCAGTGTGCAGCAGGATCCGCACGGATCGCCGTCCCCGAGACCGGGTTGATCCGACGCCCCTCATCGATCCGCTCCCACCGCGCGTCGAGACGCCTCGCCAGTTCACCGCCGTAGGAGTCGCAGGAGTACACCGTGTCGACCGGGGCATCGAGCAACGACGAGATCAGCGACATGTGCTCGTCCCACGCGGACTCCGACTCGAAATCCACCGGCGCATCGTCCATCGCCGCCACGACCCGCACCCCGGGGTGCGACTCTCTGACCCATTCGGCTCGCACCTCGAGCGGGATCGACTCGACCGAGGCGCCCAGGACCTGCACTGTGACCCGGTCGCTCGAGCGCTGAGCCTGGCGGATCAGGTGCGAATGACCGCTGTGGAACGGGTAGAACTTGCCGAGGACGAGTCCGTGGCCTCGCGAGGGTCGATCGCCGTTCATGCGCAGGGCCTCACACCCGAGCGGATGCTGACGACGGCACCGTGTCGCGATCCGCGATCGCCGCCCGACGCCATGACCGGTACCCGATGACGCAGAGTCCGATGAAGAGCAGGTAGAGGGCAGCGATGATCCACAGTCCCGCGGCGATCGAGAGCGCGACGAAGGCGATGTCGACGCAGATCCACACGAACCAGTTCTCGATCCACTTCCGATTGAGCATGTACTGCGCGACGAGACTCGCAGCGGTCGTGGCCGCATCCGGGATCGCTACCTGCGAGTCGGTGAAGGTGGTGAGCACCCAGACCATCACGCCCGTGCCGACGAGGGCGGCGACGACCAGCCACGGCCACGCGCGTCTCGGTGTGCTCGCGACGAACGGGCGGCTCTGCTCTGCGCCGTGAGTCCACCTCCACCAGCCGTGCACGCCCATGAGAAGGTAGACCACCTGCAGGACGGCTGTGGCGTAGAGACCTGCGCCGAGGAACACGA